>CAZSNH010000425.1:0-2768 GCA_964607855.1 uncultured Hyphomicrobium sp.
TCCAAGGGCGACGGGTTCTGGACCTATTCGGGCGGACTGGCCGGCATCATCTCGGCATCCGCCGGCAATGACCTCTATCATCCGATCCAGGCGATGCTGATCGGCGCTCTTTGTCCGGCGATCGCCTACAAGTTGCACTACTGGGTCGAGCGCGTGTTCAAGATCGATGACGCGGTCGGCGCCGTCGCTGTGCACGGCTACTGCGGCTTCATGGGCGTGGTCGCGGCAGGCTTCCTTCTGTGGGGTGCGCCGAGTTCGCCCTACGAGGGCTACGCCGCCATCTCGCCTTGGGGCAACTTCTTAGGCGCCTGCATCATGTTCTTCGTGCTGGGCTTCTTCCCGGCGCTGGTTCTGTCGCTGTTGCTCAAGGCCTTTGGGCTCCTGCGAGTACCCCCGGAGGTCGAGATCACCGGTCTCGATATCGTGGGTCATGAGGCCTACGAGACGGCCGTTGCCGAGGTCAAAGCCGCGGAGCATGCCGCTCTCAGTTTGCTGCCACGGCGCTAGAGGAGGGAACACGTTATGCTCATGAATATCGGTCTCTCGAACTGGGCTGTCGATCTCAAGGACGTGGGCGCAATCTATCCCATGCAGGGCTGGGAATTCCCCATGGTCATCGCCGGCGTGGCGTTCTGGATCGTGTGGCACATCTGGCAGATCGGCCACGAGAACGCAGAGCTGCGAGAGAAGGCTCGCCAGCTGGACCTGCAGAAGGCCAAAGCTGCCATCGAGCGTTACTGAGGGAATGCTGTCGTAGTGTCTGGGCCTCAACGCGACGGGCGAAATACACGTCATTGCAGGTCTTGCCGGTGTTTGGAGCAGCGGTCACGAGTGGCGGCTTGGTAAGCGCGAGTAGCGTCGCAGCCTTTGTGCCTGACGAGGCGTCAGTACGAACGGCACCCTCGTAGCCGAGGGCGCTCCAAGCTTCGCCGATCGCGGGAGGCCTGACATCTGCGTTCGAAAGAGCGCAACCTTGTGCGGCGCACGATCGGGGCCGATCTCCTCGGTCACTGCTGGCCCTCACCGCCAGTGCAGGCATGTCCACTATGACGGTAGCGAACGACGGCAATCCGCACGAGGCGTAGACGTGATCCTGCCTGCGCCGTCAAGGCTAGACGGCCCGCCGCGGGACTAGGTCTTCGCCCCAAAGCGTGTGGGTCACACATGCTTTAGTGGTGATGGGTCGAGACGCTCTTGACGCAATCGGCAAGGAGATCGCGCGGGGCCGATTGGCTGATGTCGCCCAAGCTCAGCATGCCGACCATCCGCTTGCTCTTGTTGATAACCGGCAACCTGCGGACCTTGAGCCCCTGCATGTGCGCCACAGCCTTGGCGAGGTCATCGTCCTCCCGGCAGCAATGAATGCCTGGCGTCATCACATCGCGCGCCGTGGCTCGCCGGCAATCGAAGTTGTCGAGCGCCAGCCCTTTGCAGACGATGTCGCGGTCGGTCACCATACCGATCAGACGGTCGTTCTCGCCGATTGGAATGGCGCCAATATCGTCCTTACGCATCAATTTCGCGAGCTCGGTGACCGGGGTTTCCGGACCAACCCACTCGACGCCCTTGTGCATCACGTCTTTGACTTTCATGGCGGACCTCCGTCGCTGGAGTTGAGTGCCGCCGATGAAATCCGAGCACCGATTCCACCGGCGCCTTTGCATCAATCATAATAATATAGAGCGCTGCGGCCGGATTGCGAACTCACAATAAGCCACCTGATTAGGCGCCATCCTTACTCAACGATGCTGCAACCGATTAACATGGCAGGGAAATTGCGCGGAGAGGACCGCCCGCCCCGGCGCGCCCGGATTTCCTCGCCGGTTCAGGGTCTTGGTGAAATTCGCCTGTTCATGGTGCGTTATCAGGTAACGCTTTCATGGCGTGAATTTTAGAATAGGTTTTCCATGGCGATGTCGGCTCATGGCCCTTGGTGTTGGCCGCCCGATTTCCGCTCGGAGAGCCTCGATTGTCGTACCGCCGCCGAGACGACACTCTCCATTGTGGCCCTCTCACATGCCTGCGCTCTCGGAAACTCCGTCGGCTTTGGGATCTCCGTTGCTGACGCGGAGGCACGATGTCCGAGGACTATCGGGGCTCCGTGCCCCGAGATCGATCGAAGTGGAGGTCAAGCGCTGCCATTGCGAGCCGGCACCTGAAGGTCAAGAGCCAGTGGTTGCCACGGGGACCTTCGCCAAGTTGCTATTGCGGATGGAGTAGAGGAAGTAGATCAGCAGTCCGGCCGCCAGCCAGAGCAAGAAGCGCAGGTGCGTGATCGCGGGCAGGAAAAGGATGAGCGCACCGCACGAGATAACGCCGAGCACGGAGAGGAGGGTGCCATAGGGCATCTCGAATGGGCGCGGCATCTCGGGATGTGTGTAGCGCATCACAGCAACGCCACCGCAGACGAGGACGAAGGCTACAAGGGTGCCGATATTGACCAGCTCGGCGAGGGCTGCGAGCGGCACAAAACCCGCTAGCGCAGCCATGGTGAGACCAGTGACAACTGTCGAGCGCACAGGTGTGTGCGTGCGCTCGCTGATCTTGGCGAAGAAGCTTGGCAGGAGGCCGTCCCGCGAGATGGCGACCAGGATGCGCGTCAGTCCGTAATAGAGCACGAGCATCACCGTGGTCAGTCCCGCGATAACGCCCGCAGCAACGAGTGCCGATGCCCAGTTGAAACCGATCTGCTGCAGGGCATGGGCAACGGGCGAGGGCACGTTGAGCTGGGGATAGGGCAGGATGCCTGTCAAGAGGCCCGAGACCAA
>CAZSNH010000426.1:0-2763 GCA_964607855.1 uncultured Hyphomicrobium sp.
GGTCCATTTCGGGGGATGCGCACCTTTCATCTCCGCGCGTGCTTCCTCCCCGCGCGCGGGCTCCTGGCGGGGCCGCACACTCCTCGTGTGAGGCCCCGCCTTTTCATTCCGAAGCTTCCAAATGAGGTCCCATGGCTCTCGTACTGACGAGCGGGCCGGCTGTTGAACCGGTTACGGTCGCCGAAGCCAAGGCGCATCTGCGCGTCGATGGCACCGCCGAAGATGTCTTGATCTCGAGTCTCATTCTGACTTCGCGCCTGCACATCGAGGCTGCGCTCGGTCTTGCACTCATCACCCAGAGCTGGCGCTTGCTGTTCGATCAATGGCCCAAGGGAGCAAGTGTCGAGCTGCCGATGCGGCCCGTGCAGTCAATCGGCTCGGTTACGGTTTACGGCGCCGATCTCACGCCCGTTGTGCTTGCTGCGACAGATTACATTCTCGAAGGGCAGGGGGTGCCTCCCCGCCTTACGCGCACGGGGCCATTTTGGCCGGCGCCTCTCCGGGCGGCCTCCGGAATTGAGATCACTTTCACGGCAGGTTTCGGAGCTGCCGCAACCGATGTTCCCGCGCCTATTCGCCAAGCCCTCATGATGCTCATCGCGCACTGGTATGAGCACCGCGATCCGATCGAGATCGGCACTGCGGAAGCCAACATTCCAGCCAGCGTTTCTAAGCTCCTGATGCCGTACAGGGTGCCGCGCATATGACGCACGTAAGAATTGGCGCCCTCGATCATCGATTGGCGCTCGAAGCCCCTGTTCGCACGGGCGATGGCGGCGGCGGGGCAAGCATTTCCTGGTCGCTCGTTGCCGAGGTCTGGGGATCGCTAACGCCCCTTACGGGCAGCGAAGTCTTTGATGCGGAGGGCCTCAAAGGCCGTGTCACGCACGAGATCATCGTTCGCTATCGCACGGGCGTTACGCCGCAAATGCGGTTCCGTCTTGGCACGCGCCAATTTGAAATTCGTTCCGTGGTCGACACCGGTGAGGAGCATCGTACGTTGCGATGCCTCGCCGAGGAGCGGTTGGCTTAGGGACGAAGAGGTCCAACAGTATTTCAGTCATTCAAGCGGTGGAACATGGCCAGTGCCGGATGGGAATTGCAGAAATCGGTCTATGCCGCGCTCGTTGCCGACGCTGGACTGTTGGCGCTTCTCGGTGGGTCACGCATCTACGACGACGTTCCGCAGGACGCCCAATATCCCTACGTCACAATCGGCGAGTCGACGATCCGCGACTGGAGCACCGGCACGGACGAGGGTGACGAGCATATTCTAACGCTTCATGTCTGGTCGCGAAGCGCCGGACGCCAAGAGACGCAAGTGATCATGAACGCCTTGCGAAGTGCGTTGCAAGGCGCAGCGCTCGCAGTCTCCGGGCATCGCCTGATCAATTTCCGCCACGAGCTTTCCGAAGCCCGCCGCGAGACGGATGGCGAGACCTACCATGGTATCGTTCGCTACCGCGCTGTGACGGAACCCTTGACGTAAAATACTACAGGCGAAGGTTTGCTTGCGCCCGTTCCAACACGAAGGATTTGATTTATGGCAGCACAAAAAGGCAAGGACCTCCTTCTCAAGGTCGACAGCACCGGGACCGGGACATACACGACGGTGGCGGGGCTCAGATCGCGCGCGATTGCGTTCAACGCGGAAACTGTCAACATCACGAATCAGGAATCAGCGGGACAGTGGCGAGAGCTCCTCGAGGGCGCGGGCGTCAAGAGTGCCAGGCTCTCGGGTTCCGGCATCTTCAAGGATGCAGCTTCCGACGAAACGGTGCGCAGCTATTTCTTCAACGGCACCATAAGAAACTGGCAGATGGTCATTCCCGATTTCGGGATCGTGCAAGGTCCGCATCAGATCACTTCGCTTGAACTCAACGGCCGGCATGACGGCGAGGTTGCCTTCGATATCGCACTCGAAAGCGCCGGGGAACTCACATTTACGGCCATCTGAAAAGGCCTCCCATGACGAATAAACATCGCGGCGAGATCGAAGCCCGGTTCGACGGCAAAGCGTTCCGGCTCTGCCTGACGCTCGGGGCCCTTGCCGAACTCGAGCAGGCATTCGGTGACACCGATATGGTGGCTCTTGCCACCCGCTTCGAAAGCGGGCGCATATCGGCGCGCGACTGCATCAAGATCATCGCGGCGGGCTTACGGGGCGCCGGCTACGACGTCACGGAAGCCGATGTCTCGGGCATGCAATCCGAAAATGGTGCTGCCGGTTTCGTCGATGTCGTTGCACGGCTCCTCGCCGCCACCTTCGGAAGTGACGCGGCAACCGGCGGGGAGGCAACGAACGAACGCGCCCCTTTCCCTGGGACGACGTGATGGCCGCCGGACTGGGACAGTTGAGGCTTGCGCCGCACGTGTTCTGGTCCATGACGCCGAAAGAGCTCGACGCGGCTCTGCGAGGACGGTTCAACCACTTCACAGCTAATCAGCCCATCGAGCGCGGCATCCTGAATAGCCTGATGGCGCAGTTTCCCGACCAAGAGGGAAAAACTTCATGATCCCAGGTTCCGACCCCATTCAGCCGATCAGCGTTCCGGTCAGCGCTGATACGACCGAGTTCATGCGCAGTCTTGCGGAAGCAAGTAGCCTTGGCCGACAGTTCTCGCGCACGATGGTGGGTGCATTTGAGAGCATTGCCATCAAGGGCAAGACACTGGGCGACGTTCTGAGGCAGCTCGCGCTCCGCCTCTCCGAGCTCGTTCTCAAGGCCGCCCTCCGCCCCTTGGAGCAGGGGCTCGGCAGCTG
>CAZSNH010000427.1:0-2756 GCA_964607855.1 uncultured Hyphomicrobium sp.
GCTCATTCTGGCTCCATGACGTCATAAAATAGGCCGCCGAGGTTACGAAGATCAGGAGCGCAGTCGGCAACAAGAAGGCCAAGTGCCCAACAAGATCTATGCGATCCCGAGCCGACTGAGAGAGCCGGTCGTTCACGATATCGATGCGGATGTGTTCGCCGATTGCCAGCGTCCAGGGTGCCGCGAAGAGGAAAGCAGCTGCAAAAAGCCACCACTGGATTTCCAGCCAGGCATTTGAGCTGACGCCAAACGCCTTACGAATGATGGCATTGCCGGCACTGATCAGGATCGAAGCCAGAATGAGCCAGGACGCCATGCGCCCGATCCGGGCGTTGAAGCGATCGATTGCTGAGCTGATCCGCAGTAGATTGCCCATCGTCCGGCGCCCGTTAGACATTGGTACCGGCTATGCCTATATCTTTCTCTGCCCGTGACTTCCAGCAGAGGCTCTGCCAAAATTGGCTATGCGGCTGGTCTGTCGCGGTGCCGGCCCCGGGGCTCGGTTCCGAAGTCTCAATCCCAGGAGCTCACGAATGTCCGTCTCGAAGACGCAAGTCCTCGACCAATTGCGCCGGATTAAAGGTCCGGATCTCGAAAGCAACATCGTTGATCTCGGCATGGTGTCCGAGATTCTACTCAGGGATAACCGCGTCTATTTTTCGATCACCGTTCCTAGTGATCGGGCGGCCGAGCTCGAACCGTTGCGCAAGGCGGCCGAGAAAGTCGTCTCCGACATAGCGGGTGTGGCGGGCGTCACCGCCGTCCTTACCGCAGAGACTAGGCCCGGAGCGAGCACCCGCACGAATGGAGCAACAGCCTCGAACGTTCACGAGCATCCCCGAGTGAGAGAAGCGCGCGAGCGTGGGCAGGCGGGCGATGGCTCTTCCCCTCTAGCGCATGCTCCGCGACAGGCCGCTGGCCGTCAGGCGCAGGCCGTTCCGGGGGTCAAGCACATCATCGCCGTTGCCTCTGGAAAGGGTGGCGTCGGAAAGTCGACGACCGCAGTCAATCTCGCACTCGGCTTTCAGGCCATTGGGCTCAAAGCAGGAATTCTCGATGCAGACGTTTATGGGCCCTCGCAGCCGCGCCTGCTTGGGCTTTCCGGTAAGCCCCAGGTCACCGGCGCCAACAAATTGCGCCCGATGGAAGGCTACGGTCTTCGCGTCATGTCGATGGGCTTCATGGTGGACGAAGGGACGCCTGTAGTGTGGCGCGGTCCGATGGTCGTGCAGGCACTCAATCAAATGCTGCGCGAAGTGGAGTGGGAAAGTCCTCGCGGCGGGCTCGACGTGCTCGTCATCGACATGCCTCCCGGTACAGGTGACGTGCAGTTGACGATCGCTCAGCAGGCGCCGCTTTCAGGGGCCGTCATCGTCTCAACGCCGCAGGACCTGGCCCTCATCGACGCCCGCAAAGGGCTCGCCATGTTCCAGCGCGTCAACGTTCCCGTACTTGGCATCATCGAGAACATGAGCTACTTCCTCTGCCCGAAGTGCGGCGAAAGAAGCGACATCTTCGGGCATGGCGGCGCCGAGAATGAAGCGAGGAAGCTCGGCGTGCCCTTCTTGGGCGCCATTCCGCTCCACATCGAAATTCGCTCGACATCTGATGCCGGCAAGCCGATCACGGCGACGGAGCCGCAAAGCTTGCACGCCCAACTCTTTCGCGAGATCGCTGCCAAGGTATGGTCGGAAATGCAGGCCGCCGAAGGCGCTCCATCGAAGGCTCCCGATCTCATGGTCTCGCCCGCGAGCGACACTCTTTACGTGGCCTTCGAGGGCGGGGAGAAGTATGATCTCAGCGCCGAGATGCTGCGCGTCATGAGCCCTTCGGCAGAGGTGCAGGGCCACTCGCCCGAGCAGCGCGTCACTGTGGCGAACAAGAAAGCGGTACGCATCAAAGAGCTTCGCCCCATCGGCAACTACGCGGTCCGTATTGTCTTTTCAGATGGCCACGACACGGGGCTCTTCACCTGGGACTATTTGCAGCTTCTGGGGCGCGAGAAGGAAAAGCGTTGGAGCGAATATCTCTCGGATCTCGAGAAGAAGGGCCTGAGCCGAGGCTGAACCGCTTTCGGCGAGTTCACGGTTCCGCCCATGACATGGTCTCCGAGAAAAATAAGGCCGCGCCCTATGAAGAGCGCGGCCTTCTCAGATGGTAACCAGTGCGCCTCGAGGCCGCGAAGGTTTTATGCGGCTCGCTTCGACTTGATGAGGCGCTCCGGGATGGCGCGAGCCGTTCGCCCAACGGTTGGCGCCGGCTGCGGCCAGCGCACAGGCTTCGTGAGACGCGCGACGTCGGCGGCCAAGCGGCTTTTCTTTATCATGGCCTCGCGCGCGCCGAAGGCGTCCATGAGGACAGTCATGAGAAGTTCGGGACGGCAAGTGGCCGCCGAGCCAAAGACGTCGACCGCCACATAGCCGCTTTCCGGCCATACCTCGATCTTCACCTCGCCGCCCTCCGTTGAGGCACTACCCGAAAGGCAGCGCCCCTTACCGGACCGGCGGACTTCGGCGTGCGCGACGCGGACCTGAGCTGCTTCGAGAGCCTGCCGAAGCGCCTTTTCAGCGCCTTTGGCAGTCTCGCAGCGCTTGGCGCCCGTGAGATCGACGATGAGGTGCTTGCTCGTATGTGCCGGGCCGACGGAATTTGCCAACGCGGCTGTACAATCCTCCTGCGACGTAGGCGCAGAAAAAAGGTGGTCTTCCTTTTGGGCGGTGCTTGAACGAGTCAAGTCCATCCCCAATTGGAAGAGG
>CAZSNH010000428.1:0-2755 GCA_964607855.1 uncultured Hyphomicrobium sp.
GTGAATTGCTGCTATGCAGCAATTTGACTTCATTCGGAAAAACAAACAGCTACATTAACTATAGAGCCTGAGCCGACAGCGCCAGGTGGCGATGCACACATTTTGCTCAGCTCACATTTACGAAAGGAACACAACCATGTCAGTCTCAAAGCGAGCCGCCATCGTTGCGGCAGTGGTTGGAAGCATTTCACTGGTCTCCGTCGCGGGCGCCGATCAAACGGGGCGCGCGGCCGACGCGATCGTCATGACCCCCGGCAAGGGCCTCAGCCTTGATATCGGCTCGAAGCACGCTGTGGGTTATTTTGAGACCAAAGAGGCGGCCTGTCATCTGACCGTGGTGCTCGCCGACGCAGAAGGTGGCCTTTCCGGCAGCGATTCGCCCGGCACACGCATTGTCTCCTTGGTTGCGCCGGGTTCGGTTCTTCGGCTCGACGCTGCGAAGGATAAGTCGGCTGAGTTCCTCTGCGGACCCGCGGGCAACAAGATGAACGCTCGCATCTTCGAGCGCACCTCGTACCAGGATCTGCGGAGCTAAGTCGGGCTCTCAAGAAGCGGTCTGGGAGCAGGTTGTGCCTGCTCCCAATCGCCACCTGAGGTCGATAGCGGACTCGTTGGAAAGAAGGTCGCACAACAACCCTGGCAGGGCATATACAACGTTCCCGTGTGGTTCGGCAGTTCCTACAGCATTGAAACGTCAGAATAAAATTCTGGTCTCTGATAGCAAACCTAACGTAGGGTTGCACTTCTGGCATAGCTGACTTGCCACCGCCCCTCTACCTCCCCAATCCCAATCACCATACATCTACATCGTAGAAGACGGACATAAAGTTGAAACCTCCCGTACCGTCCGGGATCAATTCGAGGCTCCCCTTGAGGAGCCCATGAGAGGAAGTCATGAAAGCCCTTCTGTTTGCATTTTTGACCGGTTCATCCGTCGTAGAGCCCATTGCCAGCGGACGCTCCGTTTGCCGCCGGCCGCGCAAGTGATTCAAGGCGGCCGGACCTGGAGCTCCGCGCATCGGCTCAAGAGCGATTTCCGAGCGCAGCCAAGATGAAGGAGTGAGCGGAAGGAGTGAGCGGAAGCTCGCTCCTTCTTTTTTTCGGTCGCGTCGGCTTAGGGCGTTTGCCATGTCGCGCGTGGCTTCGACTTCCGTTCCTAAAATGAGAAGATCGCCGAAGTGGCAGAGTGCATGCGCGCAAGCAGCCCATCAACTTTCGCTCAGCATGATAAGGCACTGTTGAAGTACCCCGGTACTACAATTCGGCTTGTTCGAATTTGCTTTCGTATGGATCTCGTCTACCAGAATTGACACTACTTCGCCTGGGGCGCACGTTGCGCCTGTCTTTCGCGCCGAATGCAAGCCGAAAAAAACGGTGAATCGTGCCGGGAGATTTTAGGGAGAACTGCCATGAAGAGGTTCAGGACAGAGAAAGCGATTGCTTTGACATTCGTGCTCGGACTTGTGAGCGCAGTCGGCTTCGTCAGCGCTGGCGAAGTCGAACAGAAAGCTGCAACGATGGGCAGTGCGGCTCCGGCAACGGCCGTTTCGCAGGACATGTTAAATGGCGCTGCCAAGGATACGAACAACTTCCTCCATACGAACGGCAACTACGACCAGACGCGGTATCACCCGGCAAATCAGATTAATACCGGCAATGTTGGTAAGCTGCGAGTAGCTTGGATTTTCCAAACTGAAGTCAAGGAGTCGATGGAGACGTCGCCGATTATCGTGAACGGCGTCATGTACGTCACGACATCGTTCAGCCACGTCTACGCGCTCAACGCGAAGACCGGTGAAATGTACTGGCACTACAAGCACAAGATGGGGCCGGTAACGACTTACTGCTGCGGACCGAATAATCGCGGCGTCGCGGTCGGTGATGATAAAGTCTTCCTTGCCACCCTCGACGCAAAACTCGTTGCGCTCGATGCGAAGACGGGCAGCCTTCTCTGGGAATCCCAAGTAGGCGAGCCTGAGCTCGGATACTCTGAGACGATGGCGCCTACCTACGTCAACGGTAAGGTGCTGATCGGAACGAACGGCGGCGAGTATGGCATTCGCGGGTTCGTAAAGGCTTACGATGCCAAGAGCGGCAAGATGCTCTGGCAGTTTGACACCATTCCCGAAAACTCGGTCGGCGTTTGGGCAAAGAACGACGCTACCGGACGCGACATGTTGCGCGATATCGAAGCGGAAAAGGCGGCGCTTGCAAAGCTCGGCGATCCCTACAAGACGCTGGGTGGCGGAGTTTGGCAGAACCCGGCCGTCGATCTCAAGCTCAACCGCATCTTCTTCGTGGTCGGCAATCCATCGCCCGACCTCGATGGCTCAATCCGTCCCGGGGACAACCTCTACACGGATTCAATTGTATCGGTGGATCTAGAAACGGGTAAGTATGTCTGTCACTTCCAATATATCGCTCACGACGTATGGGACCTCGATGCGGTCAGTCCACCGATCCTTGTTGATGTGAAGGACAAGGCCGGAAAAGTGGTGCCGGGTGTGATCCACGGCGGCAAGACCGGGCACGTCTATGTGCACAACCGCAACGATTGCAGCCTGATCCGCTTCTCGGATGCCATGGTTCCCCAGGAGAACATGTGGGTGCTGCCGACCAAGGAAGGGGCGCGCATGCTTCCCGGTGCGAACGGTGGCGTCGAGTGGAGCCCGATGACGGTAAATCCCGGTCTGGGCCTCACCTACGCAATCAATTTGCATCAGCCGATGACCTACCACGTCGAGAGCACGCCCTA
>CAZSNH010000429.1:0-2731 GCA_964607855.1 uncultured Hyphomicrobium sp.
CCTGGACTCTACTGACTGCTCTCCAAATCTGTCCAGTTTTACGGGTCCACTACACTATTCGATGAGAGAATGATCGAGGTTATTCAAAGGCAGGCAGTTTTCATCTGCGCGGAGCGCTTAGTTCAACATCCGATGCACCGGAGCGCGCGACGAGAACCTCGTATGTATCCCACAGTGCCGCTCGCGCGCCCGGTGATGCCAATCGTTTGGCGTCGAGAACGGTGTCTCCTGCCTGCGTATCCATGGGTGGCAGGATCCACCTTGTCCAAACCCTGAGGAACGAGCCCGCATCCCAAGCTCGCTCCGCTCTGGTGTCGTTAGCGTTGCGCTTCCAGGATCAGATTAAAGGGGGTTTCGAAAGCACGCCGCATGCGCGTGAACCCCGCCTTGCGAAACACCTCGGCCAGGCGCGCCTCGCCCGCCTGAGCACCGAGCACGAGATGCCCCCCATCCGAGATGGCATGGGCCGTGCAAATCGTGGTCGAAGCGGCATAGTACAGCCGCGCCACTGGCGAAATGTTGTCCTCGACCCGGTCGTTGGCGAAAGGCTCAATGAGCATCACGGTGCCATCGGGTGCCAGTGCCTCGGCCGCGTGCCGGGCAGCAGCAATGGGATCCCCCATGTCGTGCAGGGAGTCGAAGAAGCAAATGAGTCCATAGTGCTTACCGGAGTAGTCCGTGGCCCGGGTCACCGCGAAGCTGACACGCTCATTCAGACCAGCCTCGTCGGCGAGGCGCTGCGCCTCTGTGATCGAATCGGCGTGGGCATCGAAACCGAGAAAGCGGGAGCGTGGGAACGCTTCGGCCATCAGCAGCGTCGAGTGGCCATGCCCGCAGCCTACGTCGGCCACTGTGATGCCGGCCTTGAGCCGTTCCACCACGCCGTCGAGCGCTGGCAGCCACGCCGACAGCAGACTCCCCCGATACGCATTGCGGAAGAAAGCCGCCGAACCGCAGAACAGGCGGCCGTCGTGGTCGCCCCAAGGCACGCCTTGGCCAGTGCGGAAGGCCTCGACGGCCTTCGCTTCATCAAACCACATGGAGGCCGGCACATTCCACGCATTCGGAATGTATGCCGGGCTGTCTTCATCCGCCAGCACCATTGCCTGCTCGGGAGAAAGCTCATAGGTGTCGCTGACTGCGTGATAACCGACATAACCGCCTGCAGCCTGCGAATTGAGCCACTCGCGCACATAGCGCTCGGCGCAGTCGGTGCGCACCGCCAGCTCCTTGGCGCTGATCGGGCCGGCGCCTGCCATGGCTTTGTAGAGCCCAAGCTTGCTGCCCAGGCTCACCATCACCCCGCCGTAGCCGGCGGACAGGTCGCCGACAGCGCGAGTGAGAAAATCGTTCAGTCTTTCTTGATCAATGGAGGATGTGTTCATGGCCTTCGCTCCTTTTTTGTGGTCGCTGGATTCTTAACAACACACACAATATCGCGAAAAAGGCCCGTTTGACTCCAGAGCCGGAATCGCCTCGAAACGGTTCATTTGTGCCACGCCGGCGCTGCGAACGCCTTCAAGAGGATGAGAGACCATGTCCATTGCATCGTCCAACCCCGTACCTGATCCGCTCCATGTCAGCTTGGTCGCGCTGCCCGATGCCGTGGTCTCAACGCTGACCGGCGTCTTCGATGTCATGAACGCGTTTGCGCTCACGGACATGTTTGGGGCGAACGCCGCCGCACCTGCGCCGTTCCAGGTGGAGATCGTGGGCGAGGCGGCTGGACCGCTCGAACTGGCTAGCGGCGTGCCGATCACAGTGCAGCGAGCGGCTGTCGACATCGAGAGCACGGATATAGTGATCGTGACGTCGGTGTTGCTGGGGCCTGGCGGCTGGTCGAAGGGGCGGTATCCCAAACTGGTCGATTGGGTGCGCGCGATGTATGAGCGCGGGGCGGTACTGTGTTCGGCCTGCTCCGGGATCTTTCTACTGGCAGAGACCGGCATCTTCGACGGCAGGGACGCGACGGTGCACTTCGGATACGCGCGTGCGTTCGCGAGCGCCTACCCGGGCGTACCGATACATCCGGAACGCGTGCTGGTCATCTCCGGCCTGCGCGAAGAGATGGTGTCCTCGGGTGCATCGGCGACCTGGCACGATCTCGTTCTCTACTTGATTGCGCGCTACGCCGGCGCAACCTCCGCACAGGAGGTCGCGCGCATGTTCGCGCTACAGTGGCACCAGGACGGGCTCATGCCGTACATCGTTTTTCAGGGCAGGACCGACCACGGTGACGGCGAAATCGAAGGTGCGCAGCATTGGCTAGACAAGCATTTCGCGGTCGCCAATCCGGTGGAGGAAGTGATCAAGCACTCGCGCCTCGCAAAGCGTACCTTCAACAGGCGCTTTACCAGTGCAACCGGCCTCACGCCGATCGCCTACGTCCAGCGTCTGCGTGTCGAGGATGCGAAGCGCAGACTCGAGCGAACGGAATCCAGCATCGACGAGATCAGTTGGCAGGTCGGCTACGAAGACTCGGGCTTCTTCCGGCGCCTGTTCAAGCGCACGACTGGAATGACCCCGGGCGCCTATCGCTGGCGCTTTCGAATTCCCGATTTCGCTCGCCCTTCGAATAGGGGTTGACGGTTGTATTCCGGACAGGACACTTTTACTGCATTATGGCGCCCAACAACAGCATGCAGCGGACGGCGCTTCGCGCCGCCGCTGATGCTGGGCGTTAGACAGCCCGACAGCAGAAGGCTCGACGATCAGCCAACGTCACGACAGC
>CAZSNH010000430.1:0-2727 GCA_964607855.1 uncultured Hyphomicrobium sp.
AGCCGAGGAAGCGCGTAAGGCAGCCAACGAGGCTAAGGCCAAAGCGAAAGCCGCTACCGACGAGGCTGCCAAGGCGGCCGCCGCCGCGAAGCCAACCGCACAGCCGAAGGCAGCCGACGATGCGCCACCGGTCGCGTCTCCGGCTGCAATCGCCGTCTCGAGCACGACTGCCAGCAAGGAACCGGATAATCCTAATCCCGATAGCGCCGCAGGCGGCGTGCAGACGTCAAAGGCCAGCGGGAAGCCGGCCAAGGAGCTCTTTGGGGCGGCGAAGACGCCAGCGCCCATGGCGCCCAAAGTTTATGGCGGCTATGCCAAGGGATGCTTGGCGGGCGGCAAGGCTTTGCCGATCGATGGTCCCGCGTGGCAGGCCATGCGCCTTTCGCGCAATCGAAATTGGGGACATCCCAAGCTCATCGCGCTTCTCGAGCGTTTCGCGGGCGAAATGCAGAAGGAAGAGAATTGGCCAGGCTTGCTCATTGGCGATTTGGCGCAGCCGCGCGGCGGCCCCATGCTGACCGGCCATAAGAGTCACCAGTTGGGACTTGACGCCGACATTTGGTTCAAGCCAATGCCGGCGAACCGGCTGACTGCCGAGGAGCGCGAAAAATTCGAACCGCTCCTGCTTGCGAAGGACAACGGCAGCGAGGTCATCGCCGAGAATTGGAACGAGGGCTTCGTGCGACTCGTCCGCCGGGCCGCTAAGTACCCAGAGGTGGAACGGATATTCGTCCACCCAGCCATCAAGAAAGCCTTCTGCCAGGCCGCAGGAACGGATCGCAATTGGCTGCGCAAGGTGCGGCCCATGTGGCTGCACAACTATCATTTTCACGTTCGGATGCGCTGCCCGTCCGACTCGCCGGGCTGCGTGCCTCAGGCGCCAACACCCGCAGAGGACGGTTGCGGCGAGGAGCTCGACGACTGGATCAAACTGGTCTCAAAACCTCCGAAGCCGGCGCCGAAGCCAACCGTTCCAGTGAAGCCTTCGAAGCCGCCCCCGCCTTTGATGCTGCGCGACCTTCCGCCCGAGTGCGGCATCGTCATCGGCGCGACCGATCCGAAGCCCACCCCTGTAAAAGCGCCTGCCCTGGCGAAAGCGGGTAAGTCAAAAACCAAATCTGCGGCTCAGCAATAAGTACTCGATTGATGGAGAGATGGGCACCGGCCAGCGCGCATGACGGCCGGCGCTAAGGTTCGGTGAAGTGACGTGAGTGCCGGCTTTCAGACGCTGAGCTTGACGCCCGTCGGGAGCGAGCATGCAACACCCGTCCCACCCAATCCGCAGTATCCATGCGGAACTTTTGCCAGATAC
This sequence comes from uncultured Hyphomicrobium sp., assembly GCA_964607855.1. Classification (GTDB taxonomy): domain Bacteria; phylum Pseudomonadota; class Alphaproteobacteria; order Rhizobiales; family Hyphomicrobiaceae; genus CAZSNH01. Next base: position 1,313 of record CAZSNH010000430.1, read on the forward strand.
TGCTGATGGTCCTCTTCGGCGAAATAGAACTTCTGCGCCTTCAGAATCTCCGTTGTGATCGGGCCGTAGCCGGCAGCCGTGAGATGTTTTTGGTAAGAAGCCTTTGAGGCTTCTGCCGCCTTCTGCTGAGCCTCGCTGTAATAGTAGATCCCGGACCGGTACTGGGTCCCGATGTCGTTGCCCTGCCGCATGCCCTGGGTCGGGTCATGGTTTTCCCAGAACGTCTTGAGCAGCATCGCGTAGCTCAGGACCTTAGGGTCGAACACCACAAGGACAGTCTCACTGTGGCCTGTGCGCCCGGTGCAGACTTCCTCGTAGGTGGGGTTCGGCGTGATGCCGGCCGAGTATCCGACTGCCGTAATCCAAATGCCGCTGCCGAGCTGCCAGAATCTGCGTTCGGCACCCCAGAAGCATCCCATGCCGAACATGGCCATCTCGCTTCCCGGAGGATAGGGGCCTTTGAGGGGACGGTCGAACAGGAAATGCTCCTCGGCCGTGGGAATGGCGTGCGAACGGCCCTTGAGCGCGGTCTCGGGAGTGGGAAGCTCCAGTTTCTTTCGTGAAAACGGCATGGCAGCCACCTTCCGATTTTGCAATTTCCGCCAATATACGTGCTAAAGGGCCTCTCGGCACCGAATTTTGCAGTCACATTTACGGGAGCCTTGCCGCGGCCGTCAGCTTAGGCTTGGATATAGCGATCCTTGAGGGACAGCCTTATAGCACTCATAACGTGAGACGGAGACGACGATGAGCGGGTCTCAATCGGCAGGAACGGCGGCGACGCCGCCGGAAGTGAAGCCCGAACGCAAGGTTTATAGGGCCTCCACGGGACGCCGGACGATATTCTCTTTTGTGTTCCTGATCCTTCTGCCGTTCTTCGCCAGTATTCCTGCAATGCTCTACATGCGCTATTCGCATGGGCTGCTGTTCGACAGCCTGGGTCTGACGTTCATTGCTGTGGTTTTTGCGTTCATCATGTTTCTGCTCCTCATCGAACTCATGTTCTCGTTGAGAACGCGTGTCGATCTCGGACCGGATCGCGTCAAGATGACGATACCCTCGGGGCGCGGTCCGACACCCATGCTTCGCTACAAGTCGCACGAGATCCCCTACGATCAGGTGCATACAGTGGAAACACGCCGGGAAGTCTATGGGGGCCGTTTCATTCCCGTGCTTCTCAAGGGTGCACGGCTGACGATCAAGGACGGAACGCAGATTCCCCTCGGATACGTCAGCGAAGCCAACGTGGACCCGGCATTCCCCTATCCCGAAATCGCCAAGGAGATCAACTCGGCGGGGGGCACCTTCGCGCCCTCCGGAGGGGTGGTCGGCTACACCTATGGTTGGTTCGGGCTGGAGACGTACGGGGAGATCAACGACCAGGAGGCCGAGTTCCTCGGCGACGCGGCGGCGAC
>CAZSNH010000431.1:0-2716 GCA_964607855.1 uncultured Hyphomicrobium sp.
AAGATCCTCGGCTGCTTTGAGAATGTTTTGTGTGTTCGACGGTCCGTCGCCACCCAACTCGTCGGCCGGCAGCTTCGCGAAATTGGCGGAGCGTGCCGCCTCAATGTCCGAGAGTATGCCCTCAACCTCCCGCTTAAGCGTGCCGAGGAGGGCCGGGGGTTGCCGCAGCGTGCTGCTCAGCTTCTCTATGGCTTCCTCGAGCGCATTGCCATCAAGGCGCCGGGCGCGCCGGCCGTGCTCGGCCAAGAACCAGCGTCCGCGCGCTGTTTCCAATAGTGCGGCTTCGATGGCGCGATACTCTGTATCTGGATCAAAGCCCAGCTCGGCTTTTGTTTGGTTCATCATCGAGGCCCCGCTAAGAACTGGCGCGCCAATCGTTAGGCGATTCGAGTTTGCAACCCGTAAACTCCCGGCACATTTTGAAACGTTGTCCAACATCATTTTCTGCCTAGGGTTGCGCCCATAATTATTTGCACGCAATACTTTGCGATGTGGCAACGGACGGTCGAGAGCCTGTGGTCGAGATGAGGAGTGAGCAGACGAGGCCCAGGCAGGCGGAGCGCGGCGCTGAAGGGCTCGCCCCATCATTCGGATTGCGGGTGGCGATCTTCTACGGCGCTCTTTTTCTGATCTACGGCGTGCACGTACCCTATCTGCCGCTCTGGCTCGACTGGCGCGGGCTCACCTCGAATGAAATCGCCCTCGTCATGTCGGCGCCGTTCTTTCTGCGCCTCTTCGTCACGCCAATCGTGGCATTAAAAGCCGACAGGTCCGGCAATCATCGGAGCTCCATTATCCTGATCGCCTGGTCGGCGCTTGTGCTCGCTTTCCTCTTGTCGGGTGCTGAAACGTTCTGGCCGATCTTCCTGCTCGCGGTTCCCTTTCATGTCGCGACGGCAACCATCATGCCGCTCACCGAAACGATCGCGGTACGCGGCGTCAGGGCTGTGGGTCTTGACTACGGACGCATGAGGCTCTGGGGCTCGCTGACCTTCATCGGGATCGGGCTCATAGGCGGGTCTCTCGCTGACGTTTATGGTCCCGCGATCTGTGTCTACACGATCCTCTTCGGCGCGGCGATGACCGCAATAGCGGCTCGTCTCCTGCCATTGGATAGTCCCGAACCGGCGAGCAGTGAGATGAAACGCCAGCCGCTCTTCGGCGAAGAGGCGAAGAGCCTCATCCGCTCCCCCGTTTTCTTGCTCTTTCTGGCTGGCGTGGCGGCGATTCAGGGCTCCCACGGGACGTTCTATTCCTTTGGCGCGCTGCATTGGCAAGAGCTCGGGCTTTCCACTTCTTGGACGGGGGCCTTGTGGGCCATTGCGGTGTTGAGCGAAGTGGCCCTCTTTGCCTACGCGACCCAGCTCTTTCAGCGCTCGAGCCCGCTCGATATCATTCTGACTGGCGCACTGGCGGGAGTTCTGCGTTGGGGAGTGATGGCGTTTGATCCACCGCTCTGGCTGCTTGCTCCGCTTCAGGTTCTGCACGCCCTCACGTACGGGGCCTCGCACCTGGGAGCGATGCAATTCATGGCCAAGGCCGTCCCGCCGCGCGCATCGGGTACGGCACAGGCGCTCTACGCGGTTATGGCGGCGGGTTGCGTGATCGGCGGCGTGACGCTCGCCTCGGGTGCGATCTATCCCGCCTTGGGAGGTTTCGTCTATCTGCTGCCTGCCACTCTCTCGGTGATCGGCGCTATCCTTATGTTCGCATTGAAGAGCCGCTCCCCCGCTCGCATCACCTGATCGCAGGTGCGCCCGGTTTCTACCTGCCGCCACCCCAGAGGCCTGAGGCGAGGGGAGCGATGACGCCGTTCTCGATTTTGAGCCCCAACGGCCGGTCCTCCTTCAAGAGAAGCGGTCCGTCAAGGTCGACCCATCGCGCAAATCCCGCAATCAGCAGCGCCGGCGCCATGGCAAGAGACGTCGACACCATGCATCCCGACATGATGTCGAAGCCAAGGGCGCGCGCCCTTTGGGCCATTTCGAGAGCTTCGGTGAGACCGCCCGTCTTGTCGAGCTTGATGTTAACGGCATCGTATCTTCCAACGAGACTTTCGAGGTCGGCGGTGGTGTGGACGCTCTCATCGGCGCAGACGGCGACCTTCCGAGCGATCTTGGAAAGTGCGCCATCTCTTCCGGCCGGGAGCGGCTGCTCGATGAGCTCGACGCCGGCGCTGGCCGCGCAATCGATGAGAGGAACGAGCATTTCCTCGTTCCAGGCTTCATTGGCATCGGCGATGATCCGGGCATCTGGCCGGGCGCGGCGCACGGCCCGCATTCGCTCGTCATCGCCATTCCCGCCGAGTTTGAGTTTCAGCAACTTCAAGCGGGGAACGTGGAGCGCGGCCGCCGCCATGTCGTCTGGGCTGCCGAGGCTCAGCGTGAAGGCGGTCTCCAGAGGGCGCTGAGGCGTAAGCCCGGCGAGTTCCGCAACACTTCGGCCGCTCTGCCGGCTCTCTAGATCCCAAAGTGCACAGTCGAGCGCATTACGGGCTGCGCCGGCGGGCAGCTGCGATTGAAGCCGGATGCGGTCCGTGAGCGGCTCCACGTCCGCGATCGCGGCCATTACGTTCTCGATCGTTTCGCCGTAGCGCGCATACGGCACGCATTCGCCGCGCCCAACATACGTTCCGTCAGTTACAGAAGCGACAACGACGTGAGCTTCGGTCTTTGCTCCCCGCGCGATGACGAAGGGAGATTTGAGCGGCCAGGCC
>CAZSNH010000432.1:0-2711 GCA_964607855.1 uncultured Hyphomicrobium sp.
CGAATGTCCTTGCGCTCCTTGAGGAGGTCGCGCAGGCGGCCGAAGAAATCGGACCGATAGCGCTGCAATTCCTGCACCTGGCGGGCGAGCGCTGCATTGAGCCGCTCGCCGAGATTCTTGATGCGGTCCTGACTCTCCTTATCCTTCTTCTCGGAGGCTTCGAGGGCCTCGTTGAGGGCCGCGATCTGCCGGCGTAAGGCGAGCATCTGCTGATTCAAGAGATCGACCTTGGCGAGCGCCTCCGAGGACACCGACTTTTCCTTGTCGAGGTCGGCGGTAAGCGTCGAGATCTTTGCTTCAGCTGCTTTCGCCTTCTCGTCGCCCTCGAGAGCGAAACCGGAGAGCTTCGCGTGCTCATCCTTCAACGTCGAAAGCGTGGATTGTAGGGCTGCGAGTTCCTCCTCGGTCGATTTGGACTTTCCCTTCTCAAGGCTCAAGAGATTGGTCAGCTCGGCGATCTGCCGGTTGAGCCGCTTGAGGGCCGAATCTTTCCCGGACGCTTCCTGAGATGCGTAATACTGCGACAGCATGAAGATCGACATCAGGAAGGTGACAACGAGGAGCAGCGTCGACAAGACGTCGACGTAACCCGGCCAGAACTCGCCGTATTCACCACCCCGGCGTACGCGTCCGCGTGCCATCCTTGCAATATCCCTATCGGTCTTTGCGCCGCTGCAGATTGGACGCGAGTTCCTTCAACGCCCCTACGACCTCGGCCTGCTGCGAGGCCTGCTCATCGACCCACTCGCGCACGACCTTTTGCTCGGCCCGCATTTGCGTCACAAGCTGATTGACGCCCTGTGCGAGCTCGCGAACCGTCACATCAGGATTGCCCCCCAATCCCGCCGTACCCGGGACGACGGGCCGGTCTGCGAGCCGCGCCGCGAGTTCCTCGACCGCCCGGTGCATTTCATAAACGGCCGAGATGAGCTGGCGGCCGGCCACCTCGCTGCCACCGCTTTCACCAGGTGTCAGTTCAGTGATCCCGGAAAGCCATTCCTCGAGCTCATTGTAAAAGCGATTGTGGGCATGGCTCGCCTGCAGCTCGAGGAAACCCAGCACGAGTGAGCCGGACAAACCAAGCAATGAGGACGAGAAGGCCGTGCCCATGCCCTTGAGGGGAGCAGCCAAGCCGGATTTCAGCTCATCAAAAATGGCAACCGACTCACCCCCGCCCGTGTTCAACGTGGCGATGCTCCTTCCCACAGACTGGATGGTTTCCAGAAGGCCCCAGAACGTTCCAAGCAGTCCGAGAAAGACGAGAAGACCCACCAAGTAGCGCCCCGTGTCTCGGGCTTCATCAAGACGCGAGCCGATCGAATCCATGATGGCCCGCATGCTGGCCGTGGAAAGCGATACCGTGCCTGTGCGCTCCCGCAGCATGGTCGCCATCGGGGCGAGAAGAACGGGCTGATGCGAAATCGCGAGGCCTGGCTCGGAAATGCGAAAGGCGTTGACCCAGCGGATCTCGGGGTAAAGACGGATCACCTGCCGGAAGGCATAAACGATACCGAGCAGCAGAACGCAGACTATGAGCGCGTTGAGGCCCGGATTCGTCATGAACGAAATGGTGAGTTGCTCGTGCAGGATCGAAGCGAGAAAACCGACGAGGGTGAGAAAGATCAACATCCGCACCAGAAAGACACCGGGTGGCGTCAGCGAGCGGTGGATGGCTACCGAGGTCAAGTCAGATGGGCGCTTCCGAACCATTCAAAGGTCTCCGGTGGGACGTGATCAAGCTTTGGTTGAACCTTATCCGAAAGGATATGTCATCTGAAACGGGCAATATCGTGCTCTTATCGTGCGATATCGGCTGCCGCTTGCTTATGCCAAAGGCAAGCTCCGTTAACCTGCTGAGGTGACGAACATATATAGCCGTTTTGCGACCCCGGCAACGAATGCTGGACCGGTTAAAGGATTTTCATGATCTCGGCTTTGAAGGCAGGGCCGATGTCGTCCCGGGCAAGCGCGTAGGCCACGTTTGCCATGAGGAATCCGATTTTTGATCCGCAGTCGTAAATCGTGCCGTCGAAACGCACCGCATGAAACGATTGCTTAGCCTCCTTCATGAGCCGGATCATTGAATCCGTGAGCTGGATTTCACCCCCCGTTCCGCGCTCCTGGCGCGAGAGCAGATCAAAAATCTCGGGCTGGAGAATATAGCGGCCCGTGATGTGCAAGTTTGAAGGTGCGCTGCCCTGCGGGGGCTTTTCGACCATCTCGGTGATTTCGCTCACCTTGCTCTTGGCGTTCTTGACGCCGACAATTCCATAATGGTGCGTCTGATCTTCCGGAACCGGCGAAACTGCGATGTGATTGCCACCCGTCTCGGCATAGGCTTCCATCATCTCCGCAAGACAGGGGGGCGAACCGTGGTGAAGCATATCGGGTAAGAGAAGCGCGAACGGCTCGTTACCCACGATCTCACGCGCACACCAAACGGCATGGCCGAGACCGAGGGGAGCCTGCTGGCGTGTGAAGCTCGCCTGACCGGCCTCGGAGAGCAGCGCTTTCGCCTTCTCCGGGTCATAGGCGTAGCCGGCGTTGTCCGGATTGTAGCCGGGCATAGCCGGCGGCAGCGCCTGGGTCGCCGGCAGCACGAGCTCGATGAACTTCCCCACCGTGGTCCCGCTCCAGCCGACGAACGCGGGAGGCACCGAGGGGCCGCTCGACGCCTTCGTCTCGCGCCTCAACGCGAGCGGCTCGGCGTT
>CAZSNH010000433.1:0-2684 GCA_964607855.1 uncultured Hyphomicrobium sp.
GTTCGTCGATGTTCTCAACACGATGCTGGATAAGGATCTCCCCTTGACGCCGCCAGAGTGGCCCGAGTGGGGCAACCCGATCGAAAGCAAAGAGCAATTCGATCTCATTCGCTCGTACTCGCCCTATGAGAACGTGGAGCGGAAGGCCTACCCGCATATCTTCGCCTATGGAGGATTGACCGACCCTCGAGTGACTTACTGGGAACCTGCCAAATGGATCGCCAAGCTTCGTGCGTTGAACACGAGCGATCGTCTCGTGCTGCTCAAAATCAACATGGACGCTGGTCATGGTGGGGCTTCGGGGCGCTTTTCGCGCCTCAAGGAAGTCGCCCTCGATTATGCGTTCGCAATAAAAATCGCGGGACTTGATCAGGCCTGAGGGACGCCCCCGAAAAAAAAGGGGGCCCCTGGAGGGAGGCAATCCAGGGGCCCGGGGGGTTGGCCACGTTACCTCTCGAAGTCGCTGACCAAGTCGGAGGGGCGGACAGATTGGCGCGGACTTCGAACTCAGGTGACTGGCCTACTTTCAAGTCAAGCGTTAGCGGCCGATGTAGTAGCTCTGCATCAGATCGACGTGGCCGACAGTGGTGGGCTCGGCGAGAGCAGCGCCGGCGCCGGCAAGAACGATAAGAGCAGTAGCGATCAACTTGTTCATGGTCATCTCCTTGGGGTTTCAAGTTTCCAGCGTCGAGCTCACCGTGAGCTCTTTGCATGCCAAGAAGGTACCGATCGCGACCCTCGATTTGAAATATCGATGGGCAATGGATTCGATAGCTGATCCGTTTATGAACCGCACTCGTAGGTTCGGATACGGGTTCGATCACGCGGCCGTTACTGCCTGCAACCATCCGGCCTTCAGCCGCCACCCCGCTGAAATGCGATTTCGAACCGTTTGAAAAAGGCTTCGCTTTCAGCAGGGCTCAAACCCTCGAATCTCAGCGAGACCTCCGCTCGCGGCAACGCGAGGAGCCCTCCGAGCCGGACGGACGGCAAAGCCGCATAGCCGATAACAACCGTACCAGCGGCGACCTTGAGCCGGTACTGATCGCGCGAAATGCCTTCCGCGGCGGGATCGAGCGCCATCACGCTTTTCATGAACTCATCGCGGGAAAGCGACATCGTCTGCACAATCGCTTCGGAACCGGCAGAGTGCATCAGCTTCAACCGCCAGCCACCGGCGGCCAAACCGCGACAGTATCGCCGGGCTTGAGCGCAGTCGACGTTCGCACGGCAGGGGCCTGAAAGATGCCGTTCAGAAGCACAAGATGGCACGACTGCGGAGGCACGTTGTATCGGTCGAGCAGTTCCCGGATTGTGGCGCCCTCCTCGATCTCAACGGCGGCCTGATTACGCTCCGCATGTTGGGGCAGAAACGCTCCAAGAGAAGCATAAAGTTTGAGAGTTACCATCATGGACACACTCATATCAGAAGGCTGGCGCGCACGCCAAGGCACGTCGACCCGGCCGCACGCGCTGATCAACCCCTTTAGCCGCTCAAGCGGCCACCTTCGCAACGGGATTCTTGGTGCCCAGGCCTGCCGGACCATGGATGGCGTTCCTGATCTGGGCGGTTGCGATGTAGGCTTCACAGAGCCGGTCCGGCGATTTCATGAGACGGTCCTTCCATTCTCCAAGCCGAACTCCGGTTTGAATGAGACCGCGCAGCATGCCGACATGATCGGTCAATCCAACGCACTGCGCGCCGACCAATCGGTCATCCAGAAACTCAAGCTTCAGATACTTGAAGCCTTCATTGTCGATAAGCTTCGCGGTCGTGCCTCCGGGAGCGCCCTGCCACAGCCCGAACGAAGATGAAATCAGTCCCATGGTATCGAGCACGTTCATATTAAGAGAACCGCGATGAGGCGTCTTGAGGCCGGCCATATTTAGGCCGGCAATCCGGCCGTGCTCGACGGCGACCGGCTGGATGGCCAGCATGTCGGGTTTTCCCGTCGACAGGTCGATCGCCTCGCAGCAATCGCCGGCCGCGTATACGTCAGGCACCGTCGTCTGCAAGTAATTATCGACGACAATACCCCAGTTGACCTTGACGTTGGTGCCGACAAGGAAGCCCGTGTTCGACTTGACGCCGGCGGCCATGACAACAAGCTTTGCCGGTATGGACGTTCCGTTGGAAAGGCTCACATAGAGTCCGCCGTCGCTGCTTCCCGTAATACGCTCGACCTTGGTATTGGTGAGAACCTTGACGCCCTTGGACTCGCTCCACCGGCCCAGCATGCCGCCCGCTGTCTCGTCGAGCATGCGCGCCACCATGCGAGGCGCGATCTCGACAACTGTGATATCGCACCCCATTTTGTGGAGCGCTTCGAGCACGATAGAACCGATAAAGCCCGCGCCAACGAGCACGACGGGAGAACCTTTGCCGGCACGAGCGAGAATGGCGCGCGCATCGGGAAGCGTCCAACAGGTATGAACCCCGTCAAGATTGGAGCCATCCATGCGCGGAATGATTGGCGTCGCACCTGTTGCGATAAGGAGCTTGTCGTAATTCAGATTTGCACCACTGGCGAGGAAGAGGCGCTTAGCGGCCGTGTCGATGCCACCAGCGCGATCTGACCTGTAGGTGATGCCGAGGCGATCGTAATGGTCCTTCTCTTGGCGTAGATAAGTGCCGTTCTCCGCGATATTGCCGGCCAGCAGAGAGGGAATCGCCATGCGCGAAT
>CAZSNH010000434.1:0-2673 GCA_964607855.1 uncultured Hyphomicrobium sp.
CGGTACCTACTATGTCACGGTGCCGAAGGGAGCGAGCGCCATCCGGTTCGAGGATCCGCGTTTGCCGATGATGATGGCCGCCCCGCCGCGGAAAGCGAACGCGCGCGTCGAGAACCGGACGTTCGTGGCCCTTGAGCCGCGACCCGGCACGCTGCTCCTCTGGGAGAGCTACCTGCGCCACGAAGTGCCAGTGAACTGTGCCAAGGGCGAGCGAATTTCAGTTAGTTTCAATTTTCGCTGGGCGTGAGAAGGCCGAGACTCTGGGGCCTATTCGCCGACGATATGCAACACGAGATGGCGCTGGTGGGGGCGATGGCGGTGCTCGAAGAGGTAGACGCCTTGCCAGGAGCCGAGGACTGGCTTGCCGGCGTTAACAGGGATGGCGAGAGACGATTGGGTGAGGGCCGACTTGACGTGTGCCGGCATGTCGTCCTCCCCCTCTAGCGTGTGGGTGTAAAGGCTGTCTCCCTCGGGCACGAGGCGGCGGAAAAAGGCCATCAGATCGCGCTGCACATCAGGATCGGCGTTTTCCTGAATGACGAGCGAGGCCGAGGTGTGCCGGCAAAACACCGTCAGCAATCCTGTCGCCATGTTCGCCCCGCGCGTGAACGCGCGCACCTTGTCGGTGACGTCGTAGAGGCCGGGTCCGTGTGTGGCGACGGCAAGCTCTTCTGTGACCTGGCGCATCCGTGACGCGATCCCCTGGGAATTGGGCGGTGGGTGACTATATTGGTAGTATGAGCAGAGCATTCGTAAAAGAGCTGGACGGGCAGGAAGCCGTCGACGAGCTGCCAGAACGGCTCGTATCGCCGTACCCGAACCTCGTCACGGCAAAGGGACTCGAAATGATTAATGCCGAGATTGCCCGCCTTTCTGCCGCCTACGCCGAAGCCCAGGCCGCGGATGACAGGGCCGCACTCAAGGCGCTCGCACGAGATTTGCGGTATTGGAAATCCCGCAAGGCGTCAGCTGAACTCATGCCGGAACCCCAAAACCCCAAGGAGGTCGCATTTGGGGTCACGGTTACCATCAAGCGCAGCGATGGCCGCCGGCAGACATACCGCCTCGTCGGCGAAGATGAAGCTGATCCTAGAACGGGAACGCTTTCCTACGTCTCGCCACTCGCCCGCGCCCTTATGGGTAAGGCGATAGGCGACACCGTCAAGGTGGCGGGGGCTGAAGCTGAGATCGTGGAAATTACCTGAGGCTAAATGATCGACCGCACGAGGCGGCCTTCGACGCGGAGCGGGGTGCCCGTTCCGAATATCTCGGAACGCCTTGGGCTCGAAGGTGAGGGCATTTTCGACCAGATAATCGGTTCTATGCCACTGCCCTTTTGGCGAGGCTTGGCAGCCCTCGGCGGCTGAGACATCACCGGGCGCGGCAACGATTGTGCCTTCCAACATCAGCCCCTCAATCCTTTCAACGGCCTTGGGACGTTTTCCGCCTAGCATCCGTTGAAGGGCACCTTCGCTTCCGCAAGACCCTTGGCGATCGTAAAACCGATGCCGCCCGTCGAGCCAGTGACGACCCGGGTTTTTCCTGTAAAATCGAACGTCATGGGCGTGCGGCCCTCGAAGTTTGGATGATGGTTCAATTTTCTTGAAATATGCGCAATAGGGCCGGTGTGACGGCAAAAATCGTTTTGGGGGACCTCGCGATGAGACGACTGACTTTGCTTGCTTTGATGATTTCGGTCAGTCTGGGCGCCACGGCACTCGCGGGTGAAACGAAGCCGCCTGCCGTGACGCAGTCAGTGCCCGGCATCAAGCGGACGATCCTGCAGAAGTTTGAGGTGCCGGGAACGAATTATGAGTCGACCTTCATGAAGGTCGAATTCGATCCCAACTTGGATGTCCCACGCCACACACATCCGGGCCCCGAGGCAAGCCTCGTGCTCGAGGGCGAGATCACGCTCATTCTCGATGGGCAGGAACCCCGGCTCCTGAAGCCGGGCGATACAACATACTTCCCACCCGCGATCATCCACTCCGGCAAGGTAGGCCCAAAGGGCGTAACGCTGCTCAACAGCTACATCCTCGAAAAGGGGAAACCCTTCATGACCAAGGTGGACGCGAGCGGGACGCCAATCCCGTAGACCTCGCTCGTCCCCACGACATTTCTACGCGCTGGCATTCATGCGCCGGATGCGCGCGGCCATGATCTTCATGACGTAGAGCGAGAACGCCGGGCTGTCGCCGACAAGGGCCAGAAAGACATCGCGATCAATGACCGCAACCTCGGCGTCGGTTACCGCGACCGCGGTGGCGCTGCGCGGGGCCTTGTCGATCAGAGCCATCTCACCAAGGATCCCGTGGAGTCCAACATTCTCGACGATCGTGCCGCCGACCTTGACGTCGATCCTGCCCTCGACGACGAGGTACATGTGCTTGCCTTCCTCGCCCCTTAGGAAGAGCGTCTCACCGGCCTTGAGGCGCCGGAGCGGCACACCGAAAGACTCAAGGAATGAAAAGTTGAACGGTCCGCCTTCGGTCATTCCTGCCTCCCTGAAATTCAACGAGCATCGCGACAGTCTGGGAGGCCGTCAACCTTGAAACAAAGAGGCCGGGTGGTTCTCCCGCCCGGCCTGCTGTGTTTCATTACCAGCGGACCAAATTTAGAGCAGATTCCCATCATACGCGATCGTAGCCTGCAGCGGCGAAGAAGTTCGTG
>CAZSNH010000435.1:0-2669 GCA_964607855.1 uncultured Hyphomicrobium sp.
AGACGTGGGCCATGCCTTGTTCGCCGAGCGCAAGCCGCACCTGTCCCTCAATCATTCCCGATAAATCATTTTCTTCGCCAATGACGAGAAGATGGACCTCCCCGTCGGCGACGGATGCAATCCGTTTTGCCGCCCGCAACATCGACGATAGATGGCTCAGGTTTTCGATGACGGCAACCACGGGCCCTTCAATCGAGCGCGCCTTGGTGCCCGAGAGGACGATCCCGGTCATACCATGCACCTCGCTCAGAATCCGCGAAAGGACTTGGCTTCTTGCTAGGTCCCAAGGATCGGCAAGCGCAATCACGTTCCAGGGGCCACTTTCCGTGCAGGCAGTCGAGAGCGCCTCTACAGGATCGCCGCGCACCGTGCGGAAATGGCAGGGCACCTCGGCTTGCCGTGCGGTGGATTGAACCCGGCGCTGAAGAGCTGCTGCAGCGCTCCTAAGATCCTCTTCGATGACAGCCTGCTCGAGATTGCGAAGCGAGCGCCCGGTTAGTGAGAGCTCCTTGGCGAATGAAAATCCTGCAACGTTAAGCAGATCCTCGCTCTCCAGAATGAGGCTCTCGATCTCCGAGTTAAAAGCCTTTGCGACGCGCACCGCGGCTTCCAGCGCCACGTCGCTGCACCGCCCCGATGAAGAGAGCTGCAGAACCACGCGCCCGCGCTTTTCGCCCGCTTCTGCGACGTGGGCGATCATGTTCCACCTTTGAGGTTAGATTCCGAGCCGGGCGCCGAAAAGCGCCGCGCGCGCTCGGCAAAGGATTTGAGCTTGTCTTCGACGCGCCGGTTGATCGTACCTGGCTCGAACTCGCCAGTGGGGCCTCGCTCCCCAGCCCTCACGCCGGTCAGGATTTCGATGCCCTGGTCGACGGTAGAGACCGGATAAATGGCGAACTGGCCATCGGCGACGGCTTTCACGACATCTACGCGCAACATCAAATTTTGGATGTTCGCCTCCGGGATTATGACGCCCTGGCGGCCTGTGAGCCCACGCTGCCGGCAGACGTCGAAGAAGCCCTCGATCTTTTCGTTCACTCCGCCGATCGTCTGCACCTCGCCCCACTGGTTGACGGAGCCCGTGACGGCGAGCCCCTGATCGATGGGCACATCGGCAAGGGAGGAGAGAAGCGCGTATAGCTCGGCCGACGAAGCGCTGTCACCATCGACGCCGCTGTAGGATTGTTCGAAGACCAATGTCGCCGCGAGCGCGAGGGGCACATCCTGCGCAAATCGGCCTGCAAGAAACCCCCAGAGAATCATGACGCCCTTCGAATGCAGCGGGCCTCCGAGTTTCACTTCGCGCTCGATGTCCGTAACCCGGCCCTGTCCCATGCGCACACGCGCCGTAATCCGGCTCGGGCGTCCGAACGAAAAATCACCAAGCTGATGCACCGAGAGGGCATTGATCTGACCGGCTTTTGCTCCATCCGTATCGACGAGAACGAGCCCGCGCTCAATGGCCTCTTGCGTCCGATCGCGAATGCGTCCTGCCCGCTCGACGCGCTCATTGACTGCGGCTGTAATGTCATCCGCCGTAATCTCCTTATGCCCGGCGACACCTGCCCAGTGGTCGGCCTCTCGCACGATATCGGCAATGCGCCCGATTTCGATCGAAAGCTTGCCGCTATGATCGGCAAGCCTCGCACCTTCGTCTATGATGCGCGCTACCCCGGATGCGGCGACCGGCTTCAATTTGTGCTGGGATGCGACCGCAGCAATGAGACGGGCATACGATTTCTCACTTTCCGCGTCGCGGTCGATTTTGTCGTCGAAATCGGCCTGCACTTTGAAAAGGCGCGAGAAGTCCGGATCGTACTGCGACAGCAGATAGTAATGCTCCGGCTCACCGAAAAGAATCACTTTGACGCTCAGCGGAACGGCTTCCGCATCAAGCGATTGCGTCGAAACGAGCCCCAACGCCTCCATGGGCGTCTCAATGCGTATCTTTTCCGTTTTCAGGGCCCGTTTGAGGGCCTCCCACGCGTAAGGCGACATCAAGACCTTGCGCGCGTCGAGGAGCAGGTATCCGCCATTTGCGCGATGCAAAGCGCCCGCCTTGATGAGCAGGAAATCAGTGACGAGCGCGCCCATCTGAGCGATGTGCTCAATGCGCCCGATGAGATTACCGAAGGTCGGATTGGTTTCCTCATAAATCGGCGCGCCGGCCTGGGTTTCTGCACTCGATACGAGAACATTCACCATGTAGCGGCGAAACCGCGGGTCGTGAAGAATTTCGACCGGCTCTTTTAAAATGGCCTCGTCACCGCTGCCCGAAAGAAATAGCCCCGCATTGCGCACAAGATCCGATTCGGCCGCATTAAGATAGCTGATCACCTCCGGCAGGTCCGCGAACTCTGCCTTGACGTCGTCGATCGCGGCAGCAACGGAGGCTAGCGAGACCTCCTCCGCAAGTTCTGACAGGCGCGCACGTCGCAGCTTTTCGGCCTTGGGTGCCGCGGCCAGGATTGCTGCGAGCTCTTTCTGTAATGCTCCAACGCGTAATTCGATCTGCTGGCGCATCTCCTCGGGAAGCTGATTATAGACCTCCGGCTTCACCACCTTGCCGTCGTGCATGGGCGCCATCGTAAATCCCATCGGCGTCCGGAGTATATCTATGTTCTGTTCGGTGGCCTTGCGATTGAGCTCCTCGAAGGCATTTTCCTGCT
>CAZSNH010000436.1:0-2661 GCA_964607855.1 uncultured Hyphomicrobium sp.
GAACGACATTTTTAGCAGGCAGGGCGGGCGCATCTCTCATCGCGGTATGGAGTTGCCCATGTTTCATTTAGGATCCGGCAGCGTCATGCAGGGAAACCTGGTCTCTGCTGGTTCGATCAAGCTTGATGGCTGGTTCGAGGGTGACATCGTCTGCACCCGCCTTGAGATCGGTGCCGATGGCTACCTCCTCGGCAGAGTGATGGCTCGTGAATTGACGGTTGCCGGTCAGATCGTCGGCAATGTTACCGCTGGCGAAGTGCATCTCCTCGATGGTGCATTCATCGAAGGCGATGTCCGTCACGTTCGGCTGTCGCTTGAGGCCGGTGCAACGCTTTCCGGAAAATCGCTCAGAATTCTCGGCGTGCATATGCCGGAGCATTATCTGGCGCTTGAGGCGCGCGCCGAAGCCGAGCGTGCCGATCTTGACCATGCCGAACGCCAGTCGCTGCGTGCCGCAGCCTCAAAGGCGGTCGTCGACTACCGCCGCTATCAGGAAGCCAAGGCAAAATTAACTCGTGGCCGTCCCCAGACTGGTCCTGCCCCTTGACGGGGCCTCTTTTCGTGCCCTTATACCGTTCACCAGTCGGCCGGACGGCCGCTGCCGGAAATTGTATGGCAAAAGCGACCCTAAAGGTCGCTGGGCAAGACATCCGGTGGAGGAAAGTCCGGGCTCCATGACAACAGGGTGGCGGCTAACGGCCGCCGGGGGCGACCCCAGGGAAAGTGCCACAGAAAAGAAACCGCCACGAGGCTCGTCCTCGCGGTAAGGGTGAAACGGCGGGGTAAGAGCCCACCGCGTTCCTGGTGACAGGAATGGCACGGCAAACCCCACCCGGAGCAAGACCAAATAGGGGTGGCCGCATGCGGGAAACCGGCATGAGGCTCGTTGTCAGGCCCGCCACCCGGGTTGGTTGCTCGAGGCGCTGAGTAATCAGCATCCCAGACGAATGGCCGTCGCGGAGGCGACTCCAGACAGAACCCGGCTTACAGGCCGACTGGTCCTTCTCTGCTGCCAAGCTCGGTCGCGCAGTTTCGCGCAGGACGAGCATTTTTCCTTCAATTCAGCCGGAGGCTTGACCAACATTTCACTGGAGTTCTGGTTATAGCCTCCACCGTCATGGCATGGTGAGAGAAGGGAAAGCGGGAGCTACGACATGAACTTCGACAAGGCGCTGACAGTCTTTTTCGGCGCCCTTATTCTCCTTCTTTCCGGTTCGACCGGCATCACGGGGGAAGGCAGCGAGCCGAAGCTCGTGGCACCTCCCGTAGAGGCTAAGCGCCCCGAACCGGCAGTTTCCGCAAAGACCCCAGACAGCGCGCGCCGCCAGTTCACGATTACGCTCGCAGGCGACTCCGGCTTCAGCCCCCATATGGCGCCCGTCAATCCGAAAACATCGTCGAACGCCGGGCGCACGCTCACCTTTGAGCAGGCCTTCGCGCCCATGTCCAAGGACGTGAACGGGGATCTGAACTTCATGAACATCGAGACGATCGTGACGGACCGCAACGATCTTCCGCGCGATACAAAAGGCCAGGCTAATCCCTTCAATTTCCGTTCTCACCCGAATGGCATCGCGCATCTCGTAAGAAAGGGGGTCAATCTCCTTTCGTTAGCCAACAACCATTCGATGGATTTCGGCGAGCCGGGCTTGCGGGAAACCCTGAAACACATGGCCTCCCTGGAAAAGGCCGGTCTCCTCGCGCACGCGGGCATTGGGCTCAATCGAGATGAAGCGAGCCGCCCCAAAGTCGTTCCTGCCAAGGATGCCAAAGTGGCGTTTGCAGCAATCGGCATCGTAACCAACAACCTCGAGCGGCATCGGGCAGGCGAGAACAAGCCGGGACAAATCGCTTACCGCTTCAACGACGATTTCCGGCTTGTGGTCGACAGGCTCAAAAACGAGAAAGCCGATTTTAAAATGCTCTCGATCCACTACGGAGTTGAGGGGAAGGTTCGCGCTGATGCCGATCAACTATCCAACTGGCGGCGCGAGGCGCGGAATGGCATTGATCTCATCGTCGGCCATCATGCCCATGTCGTGCGCGGCGTAGAGATGACCTCGAATGGGGCACTGATTTTCTACGGGCTCGGTAATTTTATGCACCACGGAACCGCCGATATCACCGGCAATCACGTCTGCCGGACGTACGGCCTCTTCGCTCGCATTCACGTCGCCGAAGGCGACGACGGAACGTGGCGGGCGCGCGCTGTCGAAGCCATTCCGGTCACGGATACCCACATTTCTCCGCGACGGTATTCCTCAGTCGAGCAATCGCATTTGCGCATCCATGCCTTGAATTATCTAGGCGAGACGCTCGACGAGGTGACCTCGGGTGCCAAGGGAATGCGGTTTACGCCGCAAGCCGACGGCAGCGGCCTTTACTGTGTTCCGGGTGCTGGTAATGACGGCGGTCGCATTGGTGCCTTGTGCAAGGGGTGGAAGTTGCCGTCAGCCATCCCTGCCCATCTGCGCGGCACCATCGCTGGAAGCTGCGCCAGCTAATCATTGAGGAATGTTTTCAGTCTCGTGAGGAGGGCGGCAGGGGTTTCGTCCATGGGCAGGTGGCGGCATCCGGGAAGAATAATAAGCTTGCTTCCTTTGAGTGCCTTCGCGAGGTGACGGCCGGCGTGCAAGGGGACGACATCATCGGGTCGGCACC
>CAZSNH010000437.1:0-366 GCA_964607855.1 uncultured Hyphomicrobium sp.
ATATGATTGCGCCGTATTCAGATGATCCAGCGACGAAGTGATTCGCTTGTGTTAAAGGTTCTGAGCGCGAAAAAGTTGTGAGTACTGTCGCCGGTTCAGCCCGACCCTCGGCTGGATTGCGGAACGGATCGCGCCTCGTTTGTTGTCCTGTTGTGTACTTGTAGTGGTATCCGCGTTATGGGCCCCGGCTGTTTGCACACCCCTATAACCTGACGTCGCCCCTTCTCCCCCCGCGACGCAAGTTAGGCAGGGTCGGCGTGTGCGTGCTGGGGCCTTGGCCCTTGTAGTGAACAGCGCAGCTTTACTGCCCACCTCACCCGATACGAGCGAGGAACGCCAGCACGGCCTTTTTGTGGTTGCGGTCTC
>CAZSNH010000437.1:376-2661 GCA_964607855.1 uncultured Hyphomicrobium sp.
CGAGGCCGATCTCGCGGTGTTCCAAGCGCTGATGGCCTTCGATGACGAAGGCTTCGGCACCAGGGATCAGCGCAGCCAGTTCTGGTCCGGAGCCCCCGACCACGTCCTCGCTCCCCACAACGACAAGAACCGGGCACTTCAAGGTTTGCAACGCCTCGCGGGTGATGGGATCGCGCGAGGATCGGATGCAGGCGGCCAAGGCCTTTAGATCACTCTTCGTCTGCTCGGCAAAGGCCCTGAAAGTTCGTGCCGTGGGGTTCTTCACGTCCTCGATGCTGGGTGCTTCAAGGGCGTGAGCGATGGGTCCGGTACCGGCCATGCCGCGCACCATATTGATGCCGAGCCCTCCGAATACGAGGGAAGCAACGCGATCGGGATGTTTGAGGGCGAGGAAGGCCGAAATGCGCGCGCCCATGGAGTAGCCGATGACGTGGGCGCGCGAGACACCCAAATGATCGAGCAGATTCCCAGCATCTTCGGCCATGAGTGGCGCACCATAACGCGCAGGATCATGCGGCTTCGCACTCTTGCCGTGCCCGCGATTATCGAAGGCAATCACCCTGTAGCCGGCTTTCAGGAGATCCCTCGTCCAGCCTGTCGAGACCCAGTTCGTATCGACGTTCGAGGCAAAGCCGTGAATAAGCAGGACCGGTATCGGCTTCGAGCCCGGAGCGCCTTCATCGATGAAGGCGATATCGACACCCGAGGAGTTGAAATGTCTCACGTTTTTCCAGGCTCCATCGATGGGCTCATGAACCTTCACCCCTACCATTATACGGTCCGGCCAGCTATGCTGCGGCCGAGTTCGAAGAAAGGAAAGGATAGGCAGAGATGGCGCAAACAAGCGTCCCTCACCTGGCGAATGATCTCGGCGTCGAGAAGATCTTCGTCAGTGTCAAGGAATTCACTTGCATGGGGGCCCGCGCGCCCTTCGATCATCCCCATGTCTACCTCGATATGGGAGAGGACGGACAGATCCTTTGCCCCTATTGCTCGACCCTTTTCGTCCACGACCCGCGCCTCCCGGCAGGCGAGAGCGATCCCAAGGATTGTCTCGTAGATCCGACGAAGGAACCGGCCTGATCTTATATTCAGGGGCGTGCCTAGGCCTGAGATGAATGCGCTCCCTAATCACGCTCTGGATCAAGCACCCCAATCCATTCCTGCAGCGTGCTCGAAGGAGGAGGCTCGAGAGCTCTTAATTGCAGGAGGCGGAATAGCCGGGCTCGCGCGGGGCCGCGCCCACCCCAACCACCACAAACCCACGCCCAACAACCACCGGGAACCAGGATTAGATCCCGTCGCATATCCTCGAGCGTCAACAGGGTTTCTCCGAAGCCGGAGCGGGGATTCAGATCGGACCGAACGGCAGCCGCATTCTCGAGGCGCTCGGGGTGCTTCACACGCTCATGCCGCTTGTCGGCGCACCCGAGTCCATCGAGATCAAGGATGCAGCGACGGGCCGGCAAATTACGCGCCTTCCCCTCGGTTCGTGGATCCAAGCCCGTCACCAAGCGCCCTACATCACACTCCATCGCAAAGACCTGCATGCGACGCTCCTCGACAAGGTCTGCGCGGAGCCGCTGATCCGTCTGTCGATGACGAAGGAAGTGGTAGCGCTGAAGGAGAATACCGGAGCGATCGAAGTTCGCTGCGCCGATGGCAGTGTGCACGAGGCGAACGGTCTCATCGGGGCCGACGGTATTTGGTCCAACGTGCGATCGCTTTCGCGCCTATCCGGCACCCCACCGAAACCCGCCGGCTACATTGCCGCGCGCACGGTCATCCAGGCTGCAGCGTTCTCGCCGAATGAGAGCACGCGCAAGAATACGCATCTTCACCTGTCGCCGAAATTCCATGCCGTGCATTACCCCGTGCGTGGCGGACACGAGATTGCCCTCGTTGTCATTCTCAAGGGGGGTGGAGCGGATCGCGATTGGAACACTCCGGCGCCGGCGGGCCTGCTCGCGCCCGTCATCGCCAGCGCGTCTCCGAACCTCGCTTTTCTCCTGCGCCAAGCCCCCGAATGGCGCACATGGACACTTCATGGCCTGAAGCCTGAGCCGGGCGCGGCAAGGGGGCGGATCGCACTCATTGGTGATGCGGCCCACCCCATTCTGCCTTTTCTCGCACAAGGCGGCGTGCTCGCGCTCGAAGACGCGATAACGCTTGCAGCCGCCATTGCTCGAAAGCCGGGCGCAATTCCGGCGGCACTCGCCATGTACGCAGAGGCGCGCCGCGCACGGGTGAGGCGCGTCGTTCGCGCTTCCCGCCTCAATGGACGC
>CAZSNH010000438.1:0-2649 GCA_964607855.1 uncultured Hyphomicrobium sp.
CTCGATCACGAACATCCAGTTGAGATACTTGGTCGCCAGTTGACCGGCGATCAGAGCCAGGTTGAGAAATGAGGCCATGAGGGCGAACCAGGTGGCGCGGTGGCGCGGTGGTGCATACACGGCAACAAGTGTCAGCAGCGGAACCATACTGAGTTGTACGAGCGGCGAGGATGCTGCCGCGTCGATCACGGCCACTGTCCGCGGACCGATGCCGAGCGCCGGCTCCGACCACTCGTGTCCGCCGAAGACAAGGAAAAGGGTGGGGAGTGACAGCACCGCGCCGAGGATCGTCAGCCATAAGAGGACGGTCGCCACGGGTTTTCGCGTGATGAAATCAGACAGGAACCAGGCCACGGCGAGCGCCACACCAGATCCGATCTGAGCCAGCGTTCCGAAGAAGGCTTCATCGAACCCGAGTTTGTCGATGGCAAACCAGCGGAAACCCTCGCCGATCGAAGGCGTTGCCCGAAAGGCAAAGATGATGAGGGCTGCAAAAGCGATCCGCTTTCTCGTCTCAGCGTCGATGCTTTCGGTCACGCGAAAAAGCATGGTCACGATCACGGCCATGGAAATGATGAAGATGATCTCCTGATTGAATGGAACGTCCGCCAGCGCGAGCGAGGCCACCGTCGCGCCAAACGCAATCCCGCCGCCCAGAATGCGCCAATCGACGTCGCGCTTTTCGCTGGTTTCGAGACGCACCATCAATGCCCCGCTGACCGAAATGACGGGTATGAAGAGGCCGATCAGAAAAACCATGTAATAGGGAAGAATGCCTGCCAGAAATCCGCCGAGCCCCGCTACCGCAAAGGCTCCGATCGACAGCGCGAGGCGGCCCAAGATCTGCACCATACCAAGATCGCGATCAATGTCGGCTTGGGCTCGGGGGGTACCATCCGGATAAATTCTCGGTACGACTTCCGTGCTCATGGCGTCCGCCACCACGTCTTGGATCACCACACCAATGACGATCATGATCTGTGCCGCGACGTAAATGGTTTCGGGCGCAGCGAACGTGATGATGTGCGAAGACGCGCCTGCGAGAATGACAAGACCCATCGCTATGAGCGAGGCGCCGATAAAGACATAAGCCGTCCGGCGGGACCCCAGAATAGCCACCGAATCGACGAGTTCGCCAAAGACCATTTTCATGGCCCAGGGCAGCGTTAGCCAGACGCCGAGCTGGGCGAGGGCCGCGGGCGATAGCGTCAATTCCTTCTTCACCCAGAAACTGTCCGCGACCGCCGTGAGGCCCAGCGCGCCATAGGCGAAATAAACCATGAGGAGCGGCCAGTACTCGGGCCGCATCGCACGTACCGGGGCCAAAAGCGCCCGCTCCAACATTTGCCGGAACGAATGCGGTTTCATTTGAGCGGACGTTTCTGCCGGCATGGACCTTTTCCGAATTGGACGGGTGATCAGTGAGGCGGGCTTAAGCCAGGCGCGATTTTGCAAGAACTTGTGTCGCCTGGAAGTCGACTTTGCCTGTGCCAAGAACTGGGATGGCATCGACGATCAGAATGGAACGGGGAACCGAAAGCTCGGCCATACCCTGCATTTTCGCGAACGCCAAGAGAGCCTCCCTCGAGGCGCGTTGTTCGGTTGTAACAAGGACAAGAGCCTCCCCCTTCTTGGGGTCTGGAAGGTTGACAACCACGTGATCTGCATCGGGCCACAGATCGGCGCATATCCTTTCAATCGCTGCCAGCGAAATCATCTCGCCGCCGATCTTCGCGAAGCGCTTCGCTCGTCCGGCAATCGAGAGAAACCCGTCTTCGATGGTCACGATGTCGCCAGTGTCGTGCCAGCCGCCGGCGGGGGGTACAAGCACGCCAGGCTTGTCTGCAAATAGATATCCGGTCATCACGTTGCATCCGCGTACAAAGAGCCGTCCGCCTGCGGCTATGCCCGCAACGGGTTCAATCCGTGCTTCGATGCCAGGAAGTAACCTGCCCACCGAGCCGGGCCGGTTGGCCTGGGGCAAATTGCATGAAATCACAGGAGAGCATTCGGTTGCCCCGTATCCCTCAAGGATGACCGTCGGCTGCCACTGCTGTCGCGTCTGATCCTTGACGCGCTCAGCCCCGGCAATAACGAAGCGGATCGACGCGAGGTCTCTTTGTTCCGCAAAACGTGCGTATCCCTGAAGGAACGTGTCGGTGGCAAATAGGATCGTCGATTGCGTCGCCCCGATCATCTTCGGGATTTGCTTGTAATGCAAAGGGCTCGGATAGAGCACCACCTTGAGCCCGTTGAGCAGCGGCATCATCGTTGCTGCGGTAAGCCCGAACGAGTGGAAGATCGGCAGCGGATTCATAACGGTATCAGCCGGTGACAGCATTCCCTCTGCGTGGGCAAAAATCTGAGCAGAGTTAGCAACGATATTGGTGTTTGAAAGCACGACGCCCTTCGGAACGCTCTCTGTTCCAGAAGTAAAAAGGATGACGGCGGGCTTGTCGGGATCAACGGCGCTCTTTCTCCAACAACAAGGGGCGAAAGCCGATGTGAGAAGACCCTTGAGTTTCGCGGCAATGCCCAAACCTTTGCGGACATCCTCGATATAAATCACCGAAACCTTGCGCCCTGGCGCAACCTCGGTTTCGGCAAGTGCCGAGACGGCGTCCGACAGCTGTGCCGTTTCAACAAACT
>CAZSNH010000439.1:0-2644 GCA_964607855.1 uncultured Hyphomicrobium sp.
TTCGAACGAGCTGCCAATGCAGGCTGCGGTGGCGAGAAGCGTGCGCGCATCCTTTTGCAGCGCCTTGAGTCTCAGCTTTAAGAGACCGAGAACGTCCTCTGTCACTCCTTCTTGCTGGATACGACCGAGATCCCAGGCCCACCTGCCGCCGCGATAGTCAAAGGCAATGAGACCCTGATCGCATAGATAAGGCAAGAACTGCGAAAGATAGAGAGCGTTACCCCCACTCTTGGCATGAAGCATTTGTGCCAAGTCTGCCCCATCATTTGCGGTTACGCCGAAAGTATCGCACACCAATTGAAGCACGTCCGCCAACTTAAGCACACCAACGGAGAGCATAGCGACTTCAACGTTCGCAGCCTGCAGTGACCCAATCATTGCTTCAAGCGGATGGTCCGGATCGACCTCGTTGTCCCGATAAGCGCCAACGAAGAGAATGTTTTTAACTTGGGTATCGGCCAGAATATTGGAGAGCAGTGTTAAGGACGCGGCATCAGCCCACTGCAGATCGTCGAGGACCAGGCACAGCAGTTCATCACGTGGCGCAAGAGCTTGAAGAAGATTCGCAAACACATGATTGAATCGATTGCGCGCCTGAGCTGGAGGTAATTCTGGAACCGGTGGCTGGGGGCCGGTGATAAGCTCCAATTCAGGGATAATGTCGATGACCACTCTTGCGTTGGCTCCGACAGCGCTCAAGATGCGCGAACGCCACGCTTCGAGTTCCGCCTTGGTCCCACCAAGTAATTGGCCAACCAATTGCTGCAAGGCTTGAATCAAAGCTAGATACGATACGTTGCGTTTGTATTGATCGAACTTCCCGGAGATGTAGCGCCCACCCTCTTTTCGGATGAGCCCCTCCAGCTGGCCGACAACCGTCGACTTGCCAACTCCGGGAGCTCCCTTGATCAGTAGCAGTCTGCACTTCCCGCTACGGGCTAAGCGGGCCTGGTCAGACAAGAACGAGGTTTCATGCTCGCGCCCGTAAAGTTTGCGCGAGATGCGAACCATGGCCTTGCCGTCATAGAGGCCGGGTTCAAAATCTCCGATAATGCCCGTGGATCGCAACTGCGATCGACATTCGAGCAAGTCTGCAACAAACCCGTTCGCGCTCTGATATCGGGCCTCTGGGTTCTTTGCGAGGGCCTTCAAGATTACCTTGATAACGCCCGCAGGCAAGCTACTGAGGGCGTCGGTGGTAAAGACCGGCAGCTTGGTTAGGTGTCCGTCGATGATATCGAATGGGTCCACATTGTCGAACGGCACCGTTCCGTTCAGGAGGCGGAATAGGATGACACCAAGGGAATAAATGTCGGTGCGATGGTCCACACTCGTCTCGAGCCGCCCGCTCTGTTCAGGTGACATGTATCTGACATCAGTCAGCTCGTCGTGGTTCGGCGCCAGGTGGTCTAAGTTGCCGGACGTGAGGCGAGCGCAGCTGAAGTCTGAAATCGATACGCCCCCATCGTCACATACCCAAACGGTGTTTGGGTTCAGGTTGCAATGAACGACCCGCTGCCTGTGCAGGCGCTCTATTGCCTCCCCTATCGCCGCTCCGATTGTGAGTATGCTGTCAAGCTCGAGGGAACGGTTGGCCGGCAGGTCTGCTAATGCTCGAATTCCTACATCGGAATAGATAAGTGCCGGGCCATGATCCGTTTCTTCAAACGCAAGGGGCTTCGCAATGCAACTCTCCCGGAGACTGTGCGCAATCTGGTAGTCGCGCTCCAGCAAGATTCTCCCGTCGGCAACCTGCATCAATTTGACAAGAACGGGCAAGGCGTCAGCTGTCCGCCGTCCGCGATAGACCCGCGCATGGTGCTGATCGCACCAGACGGCCTCAACCTCGTAGCCGTAGAGGCCTCGCACTGTTGCGGGCAGAGATGCGATCACGTTGCTGGCTAGGAGCATTGCCGCGCTCCGTCGGCTCAAAGTCGCCGTACCGAATATGTGGTTTTCGTGTAGGGGACGTTACGCAAAGATACTTCATATCGCGACTGACGGAAACCTCAATTGGGGCCGGCTGTTCGTTGCAGGACTGCTAGGCCGACTTCGTGCCAGCGGAAGGATGTGTAGGACGTGGCAATTGTCACAGCACCTCTCAGCGTCTTCATGCATGAGAAGGACTGAGAAACGTTCGCTCAAGGGGCGCTGCTCGTGGAGACGGAAATGATCGCCATATCTGACAGGCGTAGCAACACGGTGGAGGGGAACGCGGTCCAGGCCTCGATCCAGCCGGCCGGGACAACCGAAGCATCTCTTCATGAAGCGCTCAAATCGGCACTTGATAGCATAGCGGTGGGAGTGGTTCTGGTCGACCGCGATTCCCACGTGCTGCATGCCAACCAGGCCGCGCGAGAGATGCTCGATGGCAGGTCGCCGATCGTGTCACTCGCGGGCAGGCTCGGTGCACTGCACGAATCGCTCACGGAAGAACTGAGAGATGCGATCGCCGCAGCCAGTCACATAGGCGGCGGCATCGGTCTTCCGCTCATCAATCGAGACATGACCGCCGCCACGGCTCATATCGCGCCAGTCACCAAGCCAGCAGGTTCCGTGATGAGCGCAGCCGCGATATTTGTCTCATCGGCGAATAGGCCCTCGCAGATCGACTTGAGCGCGGTCGCTCGCATTTTCAAGCTCT
>CAZSNH010000440.1:0-2632 GCA_964607855.1 uncultured Hyphomicrobium sp.
GGAATTCAAAGACATCATCGTTAAACCCCTCTACGGCAACGGCGGAGCGGCAGTGTTCCGCATCCGCCCCGAGGACGGCAACCTGGGCTCGCTCGTCGAAATGTTTCAGACGGTCTTCCGGGAGCCCTTCATGGTTCAAGAGTACCGCCCCGAAGTCCGAGGCGGAGACAAGCGGATCATCCTCGTCGACGGCGAGATAGCCGGTGCCATCAACCGTGTGCCCGGCGCCGGCGAGACGCGCTCCAATCTTCATGTGGGCGGCACCGCGAAACCCGTTGAGCTTACCTCGCGCGATGAGGAAATCTGCGCCCGGCTGCGTCCCGAGCTCAAGAGGCGCGGCCTGATCTTCACCGGCATCGACGTCATCGGACCTTATCTCACCGAAATCAACGTCACATCACCGACCGGAATCCGGCAGGTGAAGGCATTTGGCGGCAATGACATCGCCGCCATGATCTGGGACGCGATCGAAGCCAAAGTCAGAACAGGAGGGAAGGCATAAGTCATGGCGCAAGAAGCGATACTCTGGCCGATGGGCACGCTCGTACTTTGGACGCTTGCTGTCCTCACCCTCGTTCCTTTCGTGCGCGTGCGTGCAATACGGACGGGTAGGGTACGCCCACGCGACTTCAAGCATGGCGAAAGCGCCGCTGTCCCCAGCGACGTTGTGATCCCCAATCGCGACTACATGAATCTGCTGGAGCTGCCAGTGCTCTTCTATGCCGCTTGTCTTGCAATCTACGCCAGCAGACAGGTCGACGAACTCTTCGTCACATTGGCTTGGGGTTTTGCCGGGGCTCGCCTCGTCCATAGCCTTATCCATCTGACCTACAATCACGTTCTCCATCGCTTTGCGGCTTTTGGCGTCGGGTTCGTGCTTCTGTTGGTGATCTGGATCCGATTTCTGATCGCGCTCCCCACCTGAAAGGGGCTTCGACGTGCGACGGAAAAGTGGCACTTGGCCGTTCCTTCCCTCGAGCAAGGGGGGAGGCGATGCAGAAGTCCAATCTGCAGAATTACGGCAGTGTCTCGACGCTCGCATTCGTCGGCATTGAAGCCAAGCTCGTCGAAGTGCAGGCGCGGTTGACGCCAGGGAAAACCGCCTTTCACATCGTCGGCCTGCCCGATAAGGCGGTTGCCGAGAGCAAGGAGCGCGTTCGAAATGCGCTCCATGCGGTCGGCTTGGGCCTCCCCTACAAGCATCTTACGGTCAATTTGGCGCCGGCCGACCTTCCCCAGGAAGGAAGCCACTATGATCTCGCCATCGTGCTGGCGCTGCTCGTACTTCAGGGCGCCATTCCGCAGGATGCCGTCGATGGATTTGCCGCGATTGGCGAGCTGGCTCTTGATGGTTCGATACGCCCGGTTCCAGGCGCACTGCCGGCAGCCATAGGTGCCAACGCCGCGAGCAAAGGACTGATCTGCCCTGCAGCATGCGGGCCCGAAGCGGCTTGGGCGGGGGAAATGGTCGAAGTCCTCGCTGCGCCCCATCTCCTATCGCTTGTCAATCATTTCCGCGGACTGCAAGTCCTCGCGCGTCCCGAACCGGGGCTTGATCGCGGCGATGCGCCGCTTCTCGATCTGCGCGATGTGCGCGGCCAGGAAAGCGCCAAGCGGGCTCTCGAAGTGGCGGCAGCTGGCGGTCACAACCTTCTCATGATCGGACCGCCCGGCGCGGGAAAATCAATGCTGGCTGCGCGGCTGCCCTCGATCCTCCCCCCTCTTTCACCTGAAGAAATGCTCGAAGTCTCAATGGTTCATTCGCTGGCGGGTGCGCTCATGGGGGGCAAACTCTGCGTTAACCGGCCGTTCCGGCAGCCTCACCATTCGGCAAGCATGCCAGCCCTCGTCGGCGGCGGAACGCGCCCCAAGCCAGGAGAAGCGAGCCTCGCGCATTTGGGCGTTCTCTTTCTCGACGAGCTTCCGGAATTTCAGCCCAACGTGCTCGACGCGTTGCGCCAGCCCCTCGAAACGGGCGAAATTATCGTTGCGCGGGCCAACCATCGTATCCAGTATCCGGCAAGGCTGCAGCTCATTGCTGCCATGAACCCCTGCAAGTGCGGCGGCGGCACACCGGGTCATAGTTGCAGGAGGGGTCCGCGCTGCAGCACCGACTATCTCGCGCGCGTCTCTGGACCCTTTCTTGATCGCATCGACCTCAGGATCGAAGTGCCCGCCGTCTCTGCCGCCGATCTCTGTCTGCCAGTAGCAACCGAAGGCAGTGCCGAGGTCCGTGCCCGCGTCGCCTCGGCGCGCGAATGCCAGCGGAATCGGCTGCAGGCGCTTGGGGCAAAGATGCTGCGAACGAATGCCGACTGCTCGGGAAAGCTTCTGGAAGAAATTGCACGGCCCGATGATGCCGGCCTCGCGTTACTCCGCCAAGCTTCCGAGAGGTTCAGCCTCTCGGCGCGCGGCTTCCATCGCGTCCTCAGGGTCTCTCGAACCCTCGCCGATCTCGACGGGGCAGATGCAGTAAGACGGGTACATGTTGCGGAGGCTCTCGCATTACGCGGCGGCCGGGCGCACGCCGAACAGGGCGTGCTAACATGACTTTTCCGATATCCTGCCGTTACCGATGCTAGAGCATTTTCTGACCTCACGGAGTCGGTTTGGGGATTCCCACGGCGGGGCA
>CAZSNH010000441.1:0-2607 GCA_964607855.1 uncultured Hyphomicrobium sp.
CGTGAGGGCGATCTGCGTATTGAACGGCATCATGTGATAGAGGCTCACTCCGGTCTCGGCGTTCTCACCGTGCACATAGCCGGCATCAGCGGTCACGGCAAAAGCGCCGAATGTGTCGCTGGAGCCTAGTGGCATCGCACCGAAGACATTGACACCGTAAAGCTCTGCATCGTGGTTGATGAACTGTAGATTCACGAACTCGACATGGGCAGGACCGAAGGAGTCCTGGATTTTGCGGACGCCGATATAGTCTTCGACGTAGGTGTAATACGGCGTGACCTTGAGCGCCCAGGCCTTGTCGGGGGAGTGCCAGCCACCTGTCACACTCACAGTGTGAGCGCGCTCGGGATCCAGATCGAGGTTGCCGGTATAGCCGTTCCCATCCCCGAACCAGCCGATCATGTTCATGGCCATTTGCGGAGTGGCCATTCCCATGTCGCCCACCGACGAACTCCAGGCGTAACGCTCATAGAAGTTCGGCGATCGCGACTTCATCGCATAGCCGAATTCGTAGGCGCTGCTGTCATCCGGTTCGAACCGGGCGAGAGCCGTCGCATCGAAGTTGGCATCGGTGCGTTGGTGGTCGCGCGCGTTGAAAGCCGCCGCGTCGGCCGCATAGGCGCTCATGGGCGAGTTGTTGTAACCCTGCACGTTGCCCGTATCCATCCATACCATGTCGTTGCGCACGCCGAGAAGCGTCGACCACGTGGGGTTCCACACGCGTTCCCACTCGGCGAAGGTGCCGAGGCGCGCACGGGTGCCGTCGTTGATCGTGATGTACGTGTTGGGACCCATCATGCCGACCATCGCCATGGTAGCTGGCCAGTAGTCGTCAAGCCCGTTGAAGTGGAGTTCGTTTCCGACACGCAGCAGATCCTTATTGGTTATGGGAATTTCAGCCGTAATTCCGTAGCCCGCGTCGATACCTTCTGTGATCATCGGCATGTTGCGCGGTGGAACCGTATTGAATCTCTTGTCGTCGAGGAAATTCATCTCGTGATCGACGTGCTGGTAGAACACCTTCGTTTCGATGTTGCCCCAGCTGACGTGATTGAGTGAGCGCGCATTAAGAAACCAGGATTCGTTTTCGACCATGTCCATGCGCTGGTTGACGAAACCCTGGTAGGGAATTTTCTGGAAGCCAGACTGAATGGTATAGACGTCGCTGCCGTCCTTGAACGCGAGCTGGAGCGAGTGGTTCTGCGACTCATATTCACTCGAAGCTATTTCCTCTCCGCGGCCGTCTTCGTAGTTGTTCGATCGCACCCAGGCGCCGGCGTAGTCGACGGTGACGTTCGCCGATGCCGCATGCGCCGTAGCGTTCGCCCCCACGCCATCACCGTTTGAGCGGTAAAACGTCCCGACTGAGCCTGCGGTGTGGAGGCTTCCGTCATCCGTGAAGTGCGGCGGAGCCGGTTCAACGATCACTGTGCCGGCGATGCTGTCGCCACCCTTCGAAACGGGCGTGACGCCGGAGATGATCTCTGCCCGTGCTAGCTGGGTGGGATCCATGTAGGAGAGCGGCGGGTTCATGTGGTTGGCACAGGCCGAAGTCACAACCATCCCATTGACCAGCAATTTGATGCGGTCTCCGTTGAGACCGTTGATGACTGGCATACCGGACACGCCGCCGCCCTGGTAGATGCTGACACCCGGTGCAGCGCTCAGAAGTTCGGCCGTATTGCTCGTTGCGACCCGTTGCGGTGAGATTTCTGTGCTTGTGAGAACCGTAGCGGGTAGTGGCCGCGAGATCCCGGTATCGGGCTGCATCTCGGGTGCGAGGGCCGTATCTTGCACCGCGGAGGGAGCTTGAGGCTCGGATGTGTTCGACGGCGGGCTCGATTGCAGCTTCTTCCCGGCGATGGGCTTGGCGGTATTCTGCTTGACCGAAATCGTTGGCAGTTCGCCTCCTGCCGCAGCTGACTGGGCTGCCGCAGATGGGGTTTCACAGGTGCAGCCGAGCGCGGCGATCGAAGAAAGCAGGAGCGCGCGTGCAGAGGCCTTCCCCGGCAGACGGGAAATGAACATCATGATGGAATCCCACGTAGTGATCTGGACTGGAGCCTCAACGGCTCGGCTTGGCGGTCTTCAGATCAGGACGTGTGGGGGCCCGCGCGCCGACTGCGCCGAGAAGCGCGGGGTTTCGCTGAACTGCTTCAGGGCAGGTTTGTAGACGACATCGGCCCACTTGAAAGACGTGACAAGACAAGGATGATCGAGCAAGGGCGCCAGTGTTTGCGTGGCAGAACAGACGCAGCTGTCGCAAGCCGTCTTGCGGTCAGATCTGAAGGGGGCGCCCGGTTCGCTGGCGTCCGCCACCTTGGCACCGTAAGCTGTGCAGACCACGATCGTAAGGTCGCCCTCGGCCGCAGCAGGGCCGAACATGAAGCCAGCCGGAATGGCGGCTCGCATGACGAGCAGGACACAGACAAAAAAGTTAATCAGATTGCGCACAGAGAGGTTCCGATGATATTCGCATTGTATAAAGCGGGTGCGGCACGCCGAAGTGACTGACATCAAGTCTGCGGCGGCTTGTTGAGAAGCGTGGCCGCAAGACCACACAAATCCGGTCTACATCAGCTTTTGTCCGCCATTAGCTTTTGGGTT
>CAZSNH010000442.1:0-2606 GCA_964607855.1 uncultured Hyphomicrobium sp.
GAAGATCAGAAATTCAAAAGAGTTGAACAGCATGATGATACTGTAGTACAAAAATTTTATTTTCGCCGTTTTACGAGTAACATGTCATGCTGGAAGCATCTTATTCATCTCAAGCACCGGGCTCGAGCTTAAACAAGATCGCTTCGGGATGACATGGGAGAGTTGCTTGCCGAATGAACTCCCTATTGGGAGAGAACGCCGGATTAAAAAAAGATTCTTCCAGAATGACATTTTTTCCATCCGTAACTTGAGGCACTACCAACGAATTCATGCCGCCATCCGCAAAACGTGCTCGCGCGGCTGTGGAGTGCTGCGAGATTGCCGCGCAGCGGTATTACAGACGAAGAGCTGGTGCCACATCTCAATCGTCAGAATCCGCCCGATGATTTCGGCGTGATTGCCGGCGCCGCGCCGATGATGATCGAGCAAGGCCTGAAGGCTGGCGCGGTTGAAAAGGCGCGAACCCTCCGCCCACCGGTCTAGCAAAATTGCCTCGACGCGGCGCCGCAGCTCCGGCGAGGTGCGGATCATTTCGTCGTAGTCGATCATTTTCGTTCCACTCTGCAGCTTGAAGCTGTTGCCGAATTGGCGCTCCAGAATGCTATGCGTTTTTCGGCGCAAGACCCTGGCAACGCGGCGGCCGTGCGTCTTCAAAAAGCCGGCGGTGAGCGGCAGGCCGGTGCGCTCCCAGGGGATTTTGGCCAGGGCCGGCGCCAGCGCCCCGATGGCATGGCGTTGCAGCGGCTTGTCCGAGCTGCGCTGCATGGGCGACAATATGCCGACCAATTCCAACATGCGGGCGTCAAAGAACGGGCAGCGCACTTCCACGGCGGTGCGCAAGAGTTGCGGCGCTTGTTCTTTGACGAGAATTTTCGTCTCGAAATCGAGCCCGGCATCGAACCCCAGATATTCGTGCGTCGGCCGGGCATAGCAGTAAACACACCCTTGTTGCCGCCCTAACCCCGCTCTTCGTTCGCGTTTACCACCCCTCGCCGGTCTACGGGTGGGACGAATCGCAACACAATGGCGGTGAATGACTTCCGGCCTACTCACGGTTCCTCGACAGCAATCAGCGAAGACTGTCTGGCGGCGTTCCGAAGCCGTAAAATGACCACATGGACGAGCAAAAACCACCTTCTGCACGGGGGCGGGGGTCGCAAATCAACCCTCGGAACCGCTTCACTCGCATCGAGTACGAAGATGACTTGGAGCATCTCGATTGCGACGAGGAAGCTCTGGAGGCCCGCCGCTCAGTCCGCACCGAGTATTTTACCGACAACGCGAAGTCCGTCATCAGCGAGAACGATAGCCCAGACATCCCATTCCGGTACAGCCTCAACCCGTACAGAGGTTGCTCCCACGGATGCAGCTATTGTTTTGCCAGGCCGACACACGAGTACCTCGACCTGAGTGCCGGTCTCGACTTCGAGACGAAGATTTTCGTTAAGGAGCGGGCACCAGAGCTATTCCGCGATTGGCTTGGCAGGGATCGGTACGAGCCGGACACGATCACGATTTCTGGCGTAACCGACTGCTACCAGCCAATCGAACGGAAACTTCGGCTGACTCGTCGCTGCCTAGAAGTCGCCCTAGAGGCCCGGCAGCCGGTCGCGATGGTCACAAAGAATGCCCTGGTCACTCGCGACATCGACATTTTGCAGGAAATGGCTGCCCTCCGCGTGTTAAGCGTGGCGGTGAGCGTGACGACGCTCGAACAGTCCCTCGTGAAAGTGATGGAACCGCGGACGAGCAGCCCAGACGCGAAGCTCCGAACGATTGAGGCGTTGGCCAAGGCCGGAGTGCAGACCCATGTCTTGATCGCACCGGTGATCCCAGGGCTGACCGATCACGAAATTCCGGCGATTCTCCAAGCAGCGAGGGACGCAGGGGCGGCTTCCGCGGGTTACATCCTTCTGCGGCTACCGTTGACGGTCGAACCGGTCTTTCTTGAATGGCTTGAACGCACTCACCCAGAGCAAAAATCGAAGGTCGAGTCCCGAATTCGGTCCACCCGTGGCGGAAAACTATACGAGGGTAAGTTCGGCGTCCGCATGAAGGGCCGCGGCGAAATTGCCGAGCAGATTCGACGCACGTTCAAGGTCTTTGCACGCCGGTACGGCCTCGACAAGAACAACGAGCCGCTAGACAAATCTCAATTTCGCAGGCCAACGCCTACCTCCGGTCAAGGCTGGCTCTTCTAACTTCAGCAGGCAACTTTTAGCCTTTCCCATCGGGTGGGCACCCGTCTGCGATCCATTGCTTCAACGCCTCCAGGCTCCACCGCACCGCTCGGCCAATCCGAATCGGCTGCGGCATCTCGCCGTCGTTTTGCATTCTCCACAGCGTTCGGGGCGACACGTTGAGTAGCTTCGCCGCCTGCCGTGAGTCGATCAGCAACCCCTGGTCTGTGGGCAGTTCCTCGCCGCCGAAGATGGCGTTCTGAGAGGCTCGAAGGCGTGCTTGTTTCCTGGCATCCTCGTCGGTGCCAATTTGCATGGCCTGCTTGATCGCCGGGCCAAGTAGCTCGGCCAGGGCCTTCGCAGCGTCATCACCCAGGGTGATCGCCAGTTGAAGCTGAACGGTCTTCATGGTGTTGTTCTCCAAGT
>CAZSNH010000443.1:0-2562 GCA_964607855.1 uncultured Hyphomicrobium sp.
CTACTTTCCGCGTCCGACTGCGAACGGCGCAAGATGCAGGAAGGCGCCCCCCGTTCTCGATATGCGGATTGTCGAGGCTGCGCGGATGAACGGTGCCTCCGTCATCGGACTCGAGACTATTGAAAGCCAGCTCGAGGCGCTTGCCTCCATTCCCGAGGACAAGCAGATCAAGATGTTGAAGTCGGCTCTCGTTTACGCCGATCGGACCTACGATCTCGTCGAGACGACTCTCCAGCTCTACCTGAAGCGGGATATGGGCGCCGTGTGGCCGTTTCAGCTAGCGCTCGCACGCAAGGCCGGCTTCGAGGAGGGCACATTTGCTGATGTTCAGTCCGCGCTTATCGCCGAACGCAACGTCAAGATGCGAGATGGCGCCCTTCCCCATCTCGAAAATGGCGCCGCATTCATTGCCGTCGGCGCGCTACACCTACCCGGAAAATCGGGGCTTGTGACGCTGTTGCGCGAAAGCGGTTATACACTGACCCCGATGCAATAAGGCCAGCGATCAGGGAACAGGGACGGTGGACTTGCCTTCACGGGCGCGCAATTCTTCGACTCTTTTGTCAATTTCCTCGAGCGAAGGCTTTTCGCGCTCGATCCAGAGGCGCAGTTCATCGAAATTCTTCATCTCCTGATCGGTCGCCATGTTCCGTCCCAGGCTGCGCACGGGGGGAGCCGGCACTGCCGCAGGGGCCAACGGCACGGGATCGGCCGGAACGGTCGGAGCTTCTGGTTGAGGAGAAGGCGTTGCCTCTCCCGCAATCGCCGCCGTCACGGCCGAGAAAACTCGGCCGAGCGCGCCTTGCTTCTGGATTTCGGGGGCCGCCGCGACGTCCCATCTGGGACCACCGTATCGCACGCCGGCGTACATGGTAAGGGCTAAAGCTTCGCTGACACCGCGGGCGCGGATCGCGTTGTAGAACATCTTGTTGGTGGCTTCCCAGGGGCGTGACCGCGTTTCAACGAAGTGGTCGTGAATGACAGCCGCGTCGCGATATGGACCATCATAGGGCCCGCCGATGATGTTCCAGAAGCCCCAAGGCACGGAAGCGCCATTGGTAATCGTGCCGGCCGGAACCATCCAGCTCGTACCCTCGGGATCGACGTAGACGAAGTCCTCGAGGATCTTCATGTCCCGGTAGTAATCGGCAGGCGGATCGGGATTGAGAAACTCGGCTTTCACATTGCCGTTGAAGGAGTTGTTGCTGAGAGTGCCGCCGGGACCTTGTCCGCCTGTAGCCCAAGGCCACTTCCACTGTTGCTGATCACAGCTCGACACCGCCATCGCACCGATAAGACAAGCCGTCACAGAGAACATGCGCATCGGGAGACCTCCTCCGCAGCCGTTTTGAGCCCCCATGGGTCTTTTTTGCTGCGTTCTGAAGTAGGAATTTGGGCTGACGCCGTCAACTTCAATAGAAGAAGCATAGGGCGCAGCAGAGAAAGCCCGAAGATTAGCTGGCGCTTACATGTGAATTGCGCGTTTGGCCACCGCGAGCCCCGCCTCTTTGACCGCTTCGGAAAGCGTCGGATGGGCATGGCATGTCCGCGCCAAATCTTCCGCGGAACCAGAAAATTCTATAAGTACGGATGCCTCGGCGATCATCTCGCCGGCGTGCGGCGCCAGGATATGAACGCCGAGCACACGGTCCGTCTCGGCATCCGCCAGAACCTTGACGAACCCGTCCGTTGTCTTGTTGACCTTCGCGCGACCGTTGGCTGTCAATGGAAACTTGCCGACGCGATAGCTGATACCGGCTCCCTTGAGCTCGTCCTCAGTCTTGCCGACCGAGGCCACTTCCGGGAACGTGTAAACGACATTGGGAACGGCGTCGTAATTCACATGCCCCGCTTGGCCGGCGATAATTTCTGCAACCGCCACGCCCTCCTCCTCGGCCTTATGGGCCAGCATGGGGCCCGCAATCACATCGCCAATCGCATAGATACCTGCAACAGACGTTTCATAGTGCCCGCCGACGACGATGCGCTTCTTGGCGTCGGTTTCGATGCCCGCTTCCGCCAGACCGAGGCCGTCCGAATAGGGAACACGCCCGACAGCCACGAGTACAATATCGGCTTCCAGCGTTTCAGCGTTGCCACCTGCTGCTTTCTCTATCGAAATAATTGCGCCTTTGCCGGATGCAGTGACGCCCGTCACCTTGTGCCCCAGCCGGAACGTCATGCCCTGTTTCTCGAACGCCTTTTGAGCGGCCCGCGCCAAATCGGCATCCATGCCGGCCAGAATGCGGTCCAGATATTCGATGAACATCACGTCCGCGCCTAACCGCCGCCAAACCGAGCCAAGCTCGACGCCGATGACGCCCGCGCCAATGACCAATAGCCGCTTTGGAACCTTTGCGAGCGTGAGCGCACCGGACGAAGAAACGACTGTCTTTTCGTCGATCTCGATACCTGGAAGGTTCGCCACCTCTGAACCTGTCGCAATGACGATCGAGGCCGCCTCGAGGACTCTAATCTCGCCGTTTATGAATGTGATTTCGACCTTACGGGCACCCAGGATTCGCCCACTGCCGTGATAGCTGTCGATCTTGTTCTTCTTCA
>CAZSNH010000444.1:0-2548 GCA_964607855.1 uncultured Hyphomicrobium sp.
GCGACACCACCGGCATCGAGCCCGATTTCGCCCTCGTCAAGTTCAAGAAGCTCGCCGGCGGCGGCTACTTCAAGATCATCAATCAAGCCGTTCCCGAGGCACTGCGTACGCTCGGCTACCGCGAAAGCGAGATTGCTGAGATTGAGGCCTACGCCGTGGGCCACGGCTCGATGAAGCAGGCCCCTGCCATCAATCCCGCCTCGCTCAAGGCAAAGGGCTTCACGGACGAGGCGATTGCCAAGATCGAAAGCGGGCTCTCGACCGCCTTCGACATCAAGTTTGTTTTCAACCGGTGGACCTTGGGCGAGGACTTCCTCAAGAATACGCTCAAGATTGCTCCTGAGACGATCAATGATCCAGCTTTCGATCTCCTCTCCCATCTCGGCTTCTCGAAGAAGGACATCGAGGCCGCCAACGAGCACGTCTGCGGAGCGATGACGCTCGAGGGGGCCCCGCACCTCAAGCCCCAGCATCTGCCGGTCTTCGATTGCGCGAATCCTTGCGGGCGCAAGGGCAAGCGCTCGCTCTCGGTCGAAAGCCACATCCGCATGATGGCGGCGTCCCAGCCCTTCATCTCGGGGGCCATCTCGAAGACCATCAACATGCCGAACGAGGCGACCGTCGAGGACTGCAAGGAAAGCTATATGCTCTCCTGGCGACTGGGGCTCAAAGCCAACGCGCTCTATCGCGACGGCTC
Source organism: uncultured Hyphomicrobium sp. (assembly GCA_964607855.1). Lineage (GTDB taxonomy): Bacteria > Pseudomonadota > Alphaproteobacteria > Rhizobiales > Hyphomicrobiaceae > CAZSNH01. The sequence goes on from CAZSNH010000444.1 coordinate 698, forward strand.
GAAACTTTCGCAGCCCCTGAATAGCCAAGTGCTGTCGGATGATGCAGACGAGGCCGAGGAGGTCGCCGAGCAGTTCACGGCCGACAAGCCTATGGCGGCCCGCACTGCGGCACTCTCGGAGAAGATTGTCGAGCGCATCATCTATGTGAAGCAGCAGGAGCGGGAGAAGCTTCCCGGCCGGCGAAAGGGCTACACGCAGAAGGCGATCGTCGGCGGACACAAAGTGTATCTGAGAACCGGCGAATACGACGACGGGCGTCTCGGAGAGCTCTTCATCGACATGCATAAGGAAGGCGCCGCCTTCCGCTCACTTATGAACAACTTCGCCATCGCCGTCTCGCTCGGCCTGCAATACGGCGTGCCGCTCGAGGAGTACGTCGAGGCCTTCACCTTCACGCGCTTCGAGCCCGCCGGCCTCGTGCAGGGCAACGAGACGATCAAAAACGCAACCTCGATCCTCGACTACATCTTCCGCGAGTTGGCCGTCTCCTATCTTGCGCGTCACGACCTCGCCCACGTCGACCCGCGCGAGATCGTCGGCGAGACGGGCCTTGGCTCAGGCGACGATAAGACGGATGCCCAGCTCGATCTCGATCTGCCGGAGAAGTATGTGTCGAAGGGCCTCGTGCGCGGCAATCCGATCCGCCTCGTCAGCCGGGGCACTTCTGCCCCACAATCGGAGCGCGTGACCCAGGTCTCGACGGTGGCCACGCTCCAGCAAGAGCTTTCGACTGCGTTCCCGCGAACAGAAGGCGCAACGGCTTTAGCCCCCGACACCGCGCTTTACGCCAAGACGGTCGTGACCAAGGAAACCGCGACGGTGGCGGTGAAGGCCCGCTCCGTATCGGACCGGCGCGCGGAGGCCCGCCTCAAGGGCTACGAGGGTGTCTCCTGTTCCGAATGCCACAACTTCACCATGGTCAGAAACGGCACCTGCCTCAAGTGCGATACGTGCGGCAGCACGAGTGGGTGTTCGTGATGAAACCAGGGGCCGGGCTCGAATGAGCTCGGCCTACATCGGTCGCGTTCAACGTTTAGCGTTCGGAGAAACTGCAGATGACCCCCAATGAAGCTCTAACACTACTTGCAATCATTGCAGGGCCCATTACCGCTGTGTTTGCCACACGATACATGGATGACCGCAAAGAGCGCCATGAACGGCGAATGAACGTATTCCGAGTCTTAATGAGAACACGCAGAGTCCCTACGAGTGCGGAACATGTAGGTGCATTAAATCTAATCGAGATTGAGTTTGCTAAGGACGTTGATGTGCTCACTGCATGGAGGGATTTATTTTCTCACTTTGCACGTCAACACGCACGGCGTTCTGATGAAATTGCTCCGCAAAATGTCACGGGTTCGGATCGAAACTCGCCTGACGCTAGATTCTCTCAACGTCTTGCTGATGAGCGCCAGAGGCTACTTGCAAAGCTCCTGCACGCAATGGCGAAAGCACTCGACTTTAAAATCGAACAGCTTGAAATTTTTGAGGGCGGTTATACTCCCCAAGGTTGGGAAGACGAGTACGTAGAACAGCGTCTGGTGCGGAGTTTCTTGCTCGACCTATACAGCGGTAGATCAACTTTGCCTGTTGTCGTGTTCAACGGCGATATATCAAAGAACGAAGAAAGCAATGTCGACAGGCCACCGTCAACGCCTAAGAAAACTCGAAAATCGGAAGGCCTTCCCCAGCATTGATATTTAGTCTGACACCTCACCGTTCTTACAGCGCACACGAGATCTGACGCCCGCTGAACCGTAGGTTTCGGGAACAAGCCCCGGGATGACAATTGTGGGTGGGTGAGAACCTCCTGGACACACCCACCAGCCCCGAAAAAGTCGTCACGGCCG
>CAZSNH010000445.1:0-2540 GCA_964607855.1 uncultured Hyphomicrobium sp.
TTACCCCGATGACATCGACGCCGGAGGAATATGACCGGCTCGCCGAGAGAGAACTCGCCAAATGGCGCGATCTCGCGCGAGCCAACAACCTTAGCATCCAGTAACGCCCTGCCATCGGACCCCGGAGCCGGCGCCGCTGAATCGATCGGCTGCGCCATGCATTCGCAATCCGGACCCTTACCCGACGCCTTCCTGCTCCCGCGCCTCACGCGCCAATCGGCCGGTCAGCCGCACATGCTCGTTGAGGAGGCGGATCGATTTTTGCAAATCGCGCGCAAGCACCGCCTTGACCAGCTCATTGTGCTCGCCCGCAACGTCGCGCGAGCCGACCACATCGGAGCGGAGCGCGAGATTCTGGTGCCGCTGCGTCCAGTCAAAAAGCCTCTCCGACAATTCCAGAAGCCAGCGCGAGCCGCAGGGCGCAAGCATCGACATATGGAACTCGCGGTGACGCATCAGATAGTCCTCGTTGGCGATGCCGTCCGAGGTAAAAGGCGGCGTTTTCGACAGATGATAATGCGCGAGCACGACCCGCTCTTCCCAGGCCTGGTCGCCGCGCCGCAACACTTCCGGCAACATGATCTCGTTGAGCGCGCAGCGCGTGAAGATCACTTCGTCGAGATCGTTCTCGCCGAGATCGGCCACCGAAAATCCGCGCTGATCCCTCTGCTCGACAAGACCTTCCGCCGAGAGGCGGTTGAGCGCCTCCCGCAGAGGGCTTGCGCCCGCATTATATCGGTCGCGTAGTGCGTCGATGCGCAGCCATTCCCGCGGCGGCAGCGCACCGCGCACGATGTCATCCTTGAGCGCGCGGTAAAGCATGGTCGCGCGCGTCGCGCGTCCTGCGCATTCGCGCTTCTGCGCCCTTGTTCTTTTCAACATCCCGATACGCCGTCAGAAAGCTTGCTTTCAAGCCGACAGATATTCCTGCCACTTGGTCCAGAATACGCGCATGCGGCCCTCGTCACCGTGCTTGACGAAGCTCATCGGATCCTTCGGCGCGACACCCGCAGAGATGTCGTTCCAGCCGCCATAATCCTCGGCACCCTTATAGCCACGCTGTGCCGCCTCGATTGCTTCGACATCGTCCGGCGTGCCGAACCCGGCCGGTCCAAGGAAATCCATGTAGCTGTAAAGCCTGAGCTTGCGGATATCAGCCGATTCCTCCTTGGGGGCGATGGTCCAGCTCTGCACCAGCATCTCGGCGGGGGTCTTGGAGAAATAGGTACGGATCATGATGCCGTGATTGTCTACGATCGCGAGGTTGGGGAAGATCAGGATGTGATGATCGAATGTTGCCATCTTCCTTGCGCGTTCTTCACCCAGCCGCTTCACCGCCTTTTCATAGATCGCTTCCAGCTCGGGTCTGAATTTCGGATCCCAGCTCGGGTGCCATTGCGCGAACGGGCGCCCGTGCGTGGATGGATAGTCATAGGCCATGTGACCGTTGCCGAGGTCGAACTGGAATTTTGTCTTGGTCTTCATCAGCGCATTGTAGCGCCCGGTCATCATCGTTTCGGCACTGGGTTTGAGATCGAATTCGTCAACCGAGACACCTTGCGCCCTCGCCCGTTCCTTGCCGATTCTGGTCGCATCGCCGGCATAATCGAAATAGGTCTGGTGCACGCTGTGCACATGAAACGGATCCATGCCGTTCTCGTGCCAGAGCTTCCAGTTGGCATCGACCTGGAAATTCTGCGCCCCCGGCACGATCTCCATCCCGATCTCTGACTGGTCGACGATATTATCGATATATTCCTTGGCGCCCGCGAGATAATCGGACAGCGGCATCGCGTTGGCGTCGAGGCAGATGAACCAGAATCCGCGATATTGTTCGAGCCGCGGCACACGGACGAGTCCGCGGCTTTCGTTCTTGTAGCCCTCCGGATAGGCGCCCTCCTGGGGAATGCCGCGCAGCGAGCCGTCGGTGTTGAACACCCAGCCGTGATAGAAGCACTGGAAAATTGTGGCCTTCCCGGACTTCTCGCGGCAGACACGACCGCCGCGATGGGTGCAGAGATTGTAGAAGACGCCGACCTTGCCCGCGGCATCGCGGTTGAAGATGAAGTCGCGCCCCGCCACCGTGCGGATCAAGAAGGAGCCAGGCTCCGGCAGTTCGCTGTCGTGCCCGCAATAAAGCCAGCAGCGCTCGAAAATCTTCTCGTGCTCAAGATCGAGAATGTTCTGGTCGGTGAATACGCGCCGCGAAACGAGGAAGGTGCCGGCAGCCGGATCGTGCCGGACTTCGAGCGGCGTCCCGATATGCTGGTCCATGCGGCCCTCCATTGGGTCTCAACAAAGTCATAGAATGATGGTGAGCCGCCCCTGCGGCACGAGCTGGTCGACGCCAAGGTCGCAGCGCTTGTAGCGGATCAGCACCGCGTCGCCCTGCTTCACCAGCCGATAGCGCATGCGGCCAAAGAAAATGTCGGTAATGCCGTCGCGATAGCGCGATACATGGAACACCCCGTGCACATGTGTGCCTTCGGCATCCTGCCCGGCAATGACCGCCACCTCTGGTTGAGTACCAATCGCGGTCT
>CAZSNH010000446.1:0-2536 GCA_964607855.1 uncultured Hyphomicrobium sp.
GGCGTGCGTCAAGGCCGATCCGAAGGTGAGAAAGCCCTGCCCGTACTTGCCCTGCTCGGCAAGGTCATAAAGGCGGCCCTCGGCCTCCTCGATTTGCTTTTCGGGCGGAAAGTCGATGGGGCTATCGTAGGCGGTATTCACCATGTCCTCGCCGAGCAGGATGAGTTGACGGCGGATGGCGAGGTCGTAGATCGTGCGCCCGTATTGCTCGGCATTGATGATGGTGGTGGCGTTTGCGGCGAGACGCCCTAGGTACTGCGGCACCGTTAACGTGCTGTCGATCGGCTCGGCGTTCTCGAAGAACGTCTTGAGGGTCACGGGTGTCGCTTGCTTGCCGGCCTGGATGAGTTTGGTCAGTGTCTCGTAGATGAGCCCGTGTAACGGGTCGTAGAAATGCCCCGGTTCAAGGAATGACGTTACCCGGTCGAGGGCTTCGTTGTTGACCAGAATGGCCCCGAGAAGGGCTTGTTCCGCCTCAATATTGTGTGGGACTTGACGAAACTGAACGGGCTCATTGGCCGTCGCTGCGGCCACGAGTTTTTCGGCGGGGAGAAGAGCTTGCTGTGTCATGACCCTGTGCTAGGTGAGTCACGCCCACGTTACGATTCCGAATCGATGTCACCAGCCCGGTCAAGGCGAAGCTTTCCAAGATATGCACATGCTCGTAAGGGGCCAGATTAGCTTGCGAGTCGGGGCCGATTACGTCTGCCTTTGTCCTTGAATGCCAGTTGACGCTCGGTTTCGAGCATATAGTCGCGAGTGGTGGGCAGCGCATCGATCGCTTTTGCGAGTTGAAGTTGAAATACAACCAATCCCTGATAACGGAAGGCCGCTTCGGAACCCGCGAGGTAGAACTCCCACATACGGCAGAACTGTTCACCTGCGATGGCTACGGCTTCGCTGCGGTTTGCCTCGAAGCGCTGCCGCCAGGCCTTCAGCGTTTGGGCGTAGTGGAGGCGTAGCACTTCGACATCCGCGAGAAGCAAGCCAGATCGTTCGACGGCCCTCATGATCTCAGAGAGAGCAGGAATATATCCGCCCGGGAAAATGTAAGTCGCGATAAAGGGGTTCGTCGCCGCCGGCCGATCGAGCCTCCCGATCGTATGAACGAGTGCCACACCGTCCTCTGCGAGGTGGTCCGCAATGGTTCGAAAATATCTTGTGTAGTGCGTCACGCCGACATGCTCAAACATTCCGACCGAGACGATGCGATCGAACTCACCTTCAATCTGCCGATAGTCCCTGCACTCGAAGCGAACCATTTTTGAGAGTTCGGACTGGTCCGCACGGGCTCGCGATTTCTCGATCTGTTTCTGGCTCAGGGTAATGCCCGTGACGTTCACCCCGGTATGGCTCGCCAGATAGAGTGCAAGGCCTCCCCATCCACTCCCTATATCGAGAACCTTCTGTCCAGGGCTTAGCCTGAGCTTCGACGCTATATGCCGCTTTTTTTCGATCTGAGCCCGTTCGAGGTCGGCACCGTCTACGAAATAGGCACAGGAATACTGCAGGTCAGAATCGAGAAAGAGATCATAGATCCTGGGATCGATATCATAATGATGTATAACGTTTCGCCTTGCACGCGCGATCGGATTGAACTGCGCGAGGCGGCGCGTAAGAAGCCGGAACCCAGATATGACTTGCGACCAAACGGGGAATGGGGTCGCGTTGAGGTTGCGCATCATCAGCGCTATGAAATCATAGAGCGTGCCCTTCTCGACCATCAGCCGGCCGGCCATGTAGGCTTCACCTGCGGCCATCTCCGGATCAAGCGCAAGCTGACGTTCAGTACGTCTGTCCGCAAGGCGTATCTGTATGGGCGGCCCGGTATGGTCGCCAAAGCAAAATGACTTTCCTTCACTATCGACGAAGGTGAGGTCGCCACTTTGAACGAGGCGGGAAAGCAGTTTCTGGAGCGGCAGAAACATCTCGTGAGCCGTCGCCAATTGCCGGCCGTCCACTCCCGGCCAAGCATGCCAATGCTCCCACCCGCACCAATTAATAGCTTAAGCGCTCGACACACAAATTCAAGTCGGCCTTGGCGGAGAACCGTCCTCTGCGCGACACGAATGGGAAAAGATGAGGGTCGCCGCAGCTCACCTGAAGCGTCCCCCAATTCGTAGTGAAAGCCGAGAGCCCGGGTTGTTAAGCCTGTTCGCCTTCCTCCTCCGCCTTAGGGGCCGCTCCTTCTTCGAACATGGCATCCGGATCGAAGGTCTCGAGTTCGATCTTTTCTTTCTTGACGACGGTGACGTCCTCACCGCGAACCTGGCGCTGGGCCTCGTCTTCGGTGCGTGCCACATTCAACGTGACATTCACGATTACTTCCGGGTGGAGCGCGATCTTCGAGGGGTGAAGGCCGAGCGACTTGATCGGGCGGTCCATGATGACCTGGTTGCGATTGATGGTGAAGCCGCCTGCGGTGACGACCTCAGCAATGTCGCGCGTCGAGACGGAACCATAGAGCTGGCCCGTGTCGCCCGCAGAACGGATCGACGTAAAGATTTTGCCTTCGAGCTTCGCAGCGACCGCCTCG
>CAZSNH010000447.1:0-2530 GCA_964607855.1 uncultured Hyphomicrobium sp.
TGTCATAGCAGACAAACGGTGTTCGCGTGCCGGATGCCAACATCCGGCATGCCAGCTGCCGCTAAACAATCTGGTTAGTTAGCTCCGTGACGAGTCCGCTCGGACGGGTGACCGCATGCGATCCGCAATTCGAGTGGGTATTTTCGATCGCTCCCCGATGTACATAGTGGGTGTGGTACGCGCGCTCAGAGGGCGGGAAGGTATCGTGGTCACAGCGACCGGCACCACGTCCGAGGAGGCTGTTCAGTTTGCCGCCGAACATTATGCCGAGGTTGTGTTATTCGACATTGGGCTACCCGGGGGTATCGCCGCCGTAAACGAAATCAAGCACATCGGCCATCCCGTGAAAATCATTCTGTTGAGCAATTCGGAGAGTGAGGTTCTCGCAAACTCCTTCCAATTATTTCAGGCGCACGGCTGCATGCTGAGGAGCATCACGGAGCCCGATCTGGTCAGTGCCATATGCGAGGTCGAAAGTGGGTCATTGTTCGTTAGTCCCGAGTTAACTTCACGAGTAGCGGTTGCCGATGGCCACCTTGTCGAAAGAGACTCATATCGTCTCGTTACTCTCAAGCTGACATACCTCGAGGTTGAGATTCTGCAGCATGTAAGCAGCGGGCTCCACAATAAGGAAGTGGCCGAACTCGTCGGCCTCACCGAGTCGGCCATAAGAAATCGCCTGAGCAGCATCATGCGAAAGCTCAATGTGCGCAGCCGTTCCGAGGCGGCGGCGCTCTATTCAGGCGTGCATCGGCGCCACTGACCGTTCGATTGAGTGCCGATACGGAACGTCTCACGATGAGCTGCGCGCGGAAGCCCTGAGAGTGAGCCGAGCTGGAATTTTTCCGCACAGCAGTTTTCGCCAAAGCACCAGGGAAAGGTGTGGGTGCTCGATCAAATACACGCGCGAAACGAGTGTAAGGATGAACACGTGAGAGATGAGCGAGAGTGATATCGGCGAGAAATCTGCTCCCCAGCTGAGCCTCTCATTTTTTAGGATGATATTCGCGTCTCCTGAATACTTAGCGCGGCCTTCTTTCCCTTGATCCACTCCCGCATCATCTGGAAGATCACGTATAGCCCCGGGATCACGAAGATGCCGATAAAGCTTGCTGCCAACATTCCACCGAAGACCGCCGTGCCTACGGCTCGCTGGGTCGCCTGACCCGCACCGGAAGCGATGACGAGGGGCACCAATCCAAGAATGAATGCAAATGAGGTCATCATCACGGCGCGGAAGCGAAGCCTTGCGCCCTCAACGGCCGCCTCTTCAATGCTCTTGCCTTCCCGCCGTTTCTCCATCGCGAATTCAACGATCAGGATCGCGTTCTTCGCGGCGAGCGCGATGAGTACAACGATGCCGATCTGGGCAAAAACGTTGTTGTCGAGACCGGAAATCTTGAGGGCGAGCATTGCACCGAAAAGCCCGACGACCACTGAAATGAGCACGCCGACGGGAATCGTCCAGCTTTCGTAGAGCGCGACAAGAAAGAGATATGCAAAAAGAACGGCGAGCGCGAGGATGAAGCCTGTTTGTCCGGCGGCGGCTTTTTCCTGAAGAGCCGTTCCCGTCCACTCATACGAGAAGCCGGGCGCAAGCGTCGCTTTTGCAACCTCCTCCATGGCCGCGATTGCTTCGCCCGAGGACCGTCCAGGGGCAGGCCCGCCATTCAGAGTAACCGATCTGAGATTGTTGTACCGAATGATCGAGGCGGGAGCCGTTACCAGTTTGATATCGGCAAGCGCGCGCAACGGAACAATATCGCCTTGTGCGGACTTGAGGCGGACCCTGAAAACATCCTCCGCCGTCATGCGATCTGCAGCATCCGCCTGCACCTTGACCTGCCACGTGCGTCCGAACAGGTTGAAATCATTGACATAAGTACCACCCATGGCGGTTTGCAGCGCCGAGAAAATGTCGCTCACGGATATGCCGAGGGTCTCTGCGCGGTCGCGATCGATGTCGAGATAGATCTGCGGTGTTGCCGCACTGTAAGTTGTAAAAACGTTAGATAACCGTTTGTCACTGTTCGCAGCGATCATAAGACCGCGCGCGACAGATGCGATGTCCTCCGGCGGAGCTCCAGCCAGGCTCTGCAACTGAAGCTCGAACCCGGAACCTGTTCCAAGGCCTATGATCGGAGGGAGGTTGAAGGGCATTACAGCTGCTGCCGCCAGAGCCTGGAATTCTCGCCGCAATTCCGAGATCGCAGAAAATACTGAAAGCGCTTCGTCCTCCCGTTCCTCAAACGGTTTGAGGCCGACGACCGCGAGAGCCTTGTTGGGGAGTGCGAGCCCATCAATCATGCTGAAGCCCGTGACAGTGAAAATATCCTGCATCCAGGGCCGGCCCATGATCTTTTGCTCGACTTCACGAACCACGGCATCGGTACGCCGGAGTGATGCTGCATCAGGGAGCTGGATCTCGGTCATGAAAGCACCTTGATCTTCCTCCGGCAGGAAGCCTGTCGGAACGATCCTCGCGAGACCGCCAGCGGCGAACGCGAGGAAGCCCACGAGTCCCAGCGTT
>CAZSNH010000448.1:0-2520 GCA_964607855.1 uncultured Hyphomicrobium sp.
AAGAGCTGGATCAAAGCGGAAAGAACTCGCCGCGCGAGTGATTGAGAACCGACAAGGTTCCGGTCATGATATCGAAGTGCGCGCCGTGGAGATTGAGCTTACCTTTTTCCTCGCGCTCGCGGATGAATGGGAAGGTCCGCAAATTCTTGATCGAGGTCTTGACACCTTCCTTTTCGAGGGCATCGAGTTTTTCTTGCTGCGATGCCATTTGATGGCTGGCCAGAACCGTGAGGCGGGCATTGTCGAGCATCGACATCCAGCGAGAAATGAACTGGGCTTCCGTTTGCCGGGCGGCTGTCTGATCGAGTACGAATCTCACGCCGCCGCAACCCGAGTGGCCCATCACGACCAGATGCTTGACGCGCAGGTTCATGACAGCGAATTCTATGCCGGCGCTGACGCCGTGGAACTGGCCGCCTGTCTCATATGGGGGCACCAGATTGGCGACGTTGCGCGCTACAAAGAGCTCGCCCGGCATGGCATTGAAGATCGTTTCCGGATCCACGCGACTGTCGCAGCACGAAATTATCATGATTTCCGGGCTTTGACCGAATGTCGCGAGTTCCTCGTACTGATCGGCATTGGGCACGAAAATGCGGTGCTTGAAGCGGCGGTAACGGTCACTGAGGATTTCCGGAAAGGATGACACGGTTGGGGTTGTTTCCCTTGGATCGGAGTTTAGCGCTCGCCACGAACATAGGATCGTCATGTTCGAACGTCTAGGGTTCGGCATGCCTCATGTTGGTGAATAGTCACTACGGCAGTGACGAGAGAGCCAGACGTAGCCTGCAAGTGCAGAAACCACCGAACCGAAGAGCACGCCGAGGCGGACATCTGTGGACCGGTCTGCATCGGGAAATGCCAGCGTTCCGATGAAGAGGCTCATAGTGAATCCAATCCCTGCAAGCATCGCCGCACCAAGAATATGGCCCCAATCGGTACCTGCGGGCTTTCCGGCAAGCCCGGCAGCGATGGCAAGATAAGACGCGCCCATTATGCCAAGTGGTTTACCGACGGCGAGGCCGAGGGCAATTCCCACCGGCACACCCGACGTGAGCTGGCCCAGCGTAACCCCGGAAAGCGATACGCCCGCATTGGCGAAGGCGAAGAGCGGCAATACGCCAAAAGCCACCCACGGATGCAGGCTCTCCTCGAGTTGCTCTCCGAGCGGAGGGGCAACCTTGGAATTGTCATGCAACGAGCCTAGCGGAATAGCAAATGCAGTGGCAACGCCCGCAAGAGTCGCATGAACACCGGATTTCAGTACGCAAACCCAGACGAAAATTCCTGCAACGACATAAGGCGCGATGCTGTAGACACCTCTGCGATTGTGTAGGGTCAGCACGATGAGCCCGGCAGACGCAGCAGCCAGCGCCAATGCCGAGAGATCCGAAGTGTAGAAAATCGCAATAATGATGATAGCGCCGAGGTCGTCGATGATGGCGAGCGCTAGGAGAAAGACTTTGAGCGCCGGAGGCACGCGTGTCGAAAGCAGGGACAAGACACCTAATGCAAACGCGATGTCAGTTGCTGTCGGAATGGCCCATCCGGCAAGAGCCGGGGAATCGCCGGAGTTGATGGCGAAGTAGATCACGGCGGGCACGATCATGCCACCGATTGCCGCCACGAGGGGGAGTGATGCCTGTTTCAGGGTGGAGAGTTCGCCGAGCAAAAGCTCGCGTTTGATCTCAAGCCCAACCAGAAAGAAAAAAATGGCCATGAGGCCGTCGTTGATCCACAGCAGTAGTGGTTTATCGAGAAGAAGGCTTCCGACGCGGATCGTGACTTGTGTATCGAGAAATGCGTTGTAAAAGACGCTCAACGGCGAATTGGCAAGGATCAGCGCCAAGGCGGCCGCAAAGAGCAGCAGACCACTTCCCGCTGCTTCGTGGCGCAGAAAATTGAGCGCACCTTTGCTGTTGTTCATCACGAGCGCCTCCACGCTTAACGGGTTAACGGATAAGTGGGCAGTGGTACCGGATTGGACCATAGTTCAGCCATCGAAATCAGTTGAAGTTCGCCGCTTTCGGAAGGCCTGGTGAGCACGGCAGAAACGCCGGCCGCCGCGCGACCCAGGTGCTCGGTGCCATGTCCGCCGTTCAACCTGAAGCCAACGAACAGCGCGGCGAATAGATCGCCCGTTCCGTGGGGCGCCTTCTCGTGCCTGGGCACGGGGCAGAATATGCCTTCCCCATCGCTCGCCCAAAGGTTGACGAGGTCATTGCGATATCCTGGAATGGAGGTTGCCAATACCGAACGGCAGGGAAGCTCTGATGCGGCCTCGAAGGCAGAAGAGATATCTCTAACGCTTCGCCCCGACAGCCATTCGAGTTCAAAACGATTGGGCAGGGCCATATCCGCCAGCGGCAGCAACTCGTCACGAATGGCAAGAGCGGCGTCCTCATCGAGGTAGAGGCCTTTCGGGTCATCACCGATAATCGGATCACAATAAAAGGTTGCCTGCGGGCTCGCCGCAGAAACGCGCGAAGCCACCTCAGCCGCAAAGCGTACGTGTCCGAC
>CAZSNH010000449.1:0-2516 GCA_964607855.1 uncultured Hyphomicrobium sp.
GACTGCAGACTCTGACTCTGCCTGTCTAGGTTCGAATCCTAGTCCCCCAGCCAACAAAATTAATAACTTAACTTGGTACATGGTCACATTAGGCACTGATTAGGCACAGAGGATTCTAGGGATTTTTCAGGGCTGTCGCGGTCGCCAGCACGATGCTGGTAGCGGCCATAGGCGTTGCGGCCAAATCCTTCTCGCGACAAGCATGCGCGCATATGTCGAAGTTGCGCACGTTGTCTTGGGCGCTTGCAGTCAGCGAGTGCCAGCGCCATTGATCGACGGTGACTTCCGAAAGCGGACTCCTGCGGCGCGTCGACATGGGCCACAAGCGATCTAAACCTTGTGTAGGGACAGTGCAGCGTACAAAGCTGCGCATCCCGCAAACTGCCCTCGACATTCTCCCACGATCGACGACGCGGGGGGCGCCGCAGGTCAAGTCCGGAATAGGAGGTAGTCCGTCAGGCTTCGGATGTCGATCTTCTCCGCGATCTCGATCGTGTCGTCGACTTTGGCCGAGGTAACGAATCGTGCTCTCGATCGTTGAGTGTCCGAGCAAGAGCTGCACGGCTCGCATATTATCGTCGCCACTTTCTAGGACGACGGGGCATCGAAGATCACTCGGCAATCGCCTTGATTCGCCCTTCTCTTACAGCTCTTATGAATGCTCTGTAGTCTCGCTGGTTCTGATCGGCATACTCCATCGCGAACTCGCAGACCGCATCGTCAAAGGCGGAGCTTGACCCCATGCAGCCTGTGATCGCCGCGGGATCTCCTGACCGGGCATGGGCTCGCGCCAGCGCCCAAGCGCACATTCCGCCGTAGGCCCTAAGGAATTTGACGTTCCAATCCTCAATGATCGCGGAAACCTTGGTGTCCCGCAATTGACGGACGTAGCCATCGCGGCCATTTTCTGCACGGAACCATCCCAGGAACATATCGCTTGCCGACTGCATGAGACGCTGGCCTGCGACCACCCGTTCTCCACTGTTGCCGTGCATGCTCTTTCCCACATACGGCTCCAGGACCGAAGCCTTGGCCTCCTTGATCTGCAAGAAGATCGGGTCATTATCGGCGGCCATGAAGAGCGCGATTGTACACATCGTGCCGACGCTGCCGACGCCCACCACTTTGAACGCAACATCACGCAAGTGATAGCGGTCGAAGAGCACCTGCACGTGCTCAGGCAGTGTGCTCCGGTATTGCCCGATTGCAGATTTGTACCCCGTTCTCAAACCCGGCGCCTGCTCCTCGGTAGGATGAAAGATCAGCGGCGGATCGTCCTTGATCATCGGCAGAACGCCGTGATGCTCGGCGAGCTTGGGAAACAGCATCTCGGGCAGGCTCTTTTTCTGCGCCTCTCTCACTCTCCGCTCGATTCGCTCGCGCACGTGCTCCATGCCGGTCTGCTTTTCGACCGCTTGGGTGAAGCGCTCCATGTCGATAGAGTCGTACCAGACATCTAATGCACGCATGGACGCATAGTCGGCCATCCTCTCGCGATAGGAGCAAACGGTATCTGTAGCTGCTCTCGCCGCGTCGTTGTCGGACATTTCCAGATGCCGCGCCGCGATGACGACGCTGCCTGCAAGACGCTTGATGTCCCATTCCCACGGTCCAGGCAGTGTCTCATCGAAGTTGTTGATGTCAAAAACGATGTTCCGCTCCGGGGTGGCGAAGCCGCCGAAATTCATCAGGTGAGCGTCGCGGCATGCCTGCACTCGCAGCCCCGATTGCGGCGTAGACGCGAGGTCGGAAGCCATCACGGCTGCTGCCCCGCGATAGAAGGCGAAGGGAGACTGCGCCATTCGACCGAAACGAATAGGTATGAGTTGTTCCATTCGGCCTTCGTTCGATTCGCGCAATACATCGATGGGATCGCGACGGCCGGCCGGCGCTTTCCACCCGCCATGAGAGGATCTCGGGACGGCATCGCGCAGCGCCTTCCCTGCCGTCCGCCGCTCGTCGGCTGACAGGTACTCTTCGGTCGACGCGCATGCATGGCGCTCGCTCTCGCGCCTCCCGCTCGATTGCCTCCTTTCCGGCGATGAGCACTCATCGTCTGAACGGTCGGCTCCATGTTCCGCTTTACGATGTTCGTTCTTATTCTTCATGGCTTGAGATTCTGTACTCGGAAGGCTCATACGAAAGAGCGCTCTGATGGGGGCAGGCTGTGCCTGCCCTCGCCAGGCCCGTGCGAGCGTGTGCAACAACGGCCCCACGACGACACGGAAGTGACTTCACTCCGGGAAGGCACTGATAGCAGCGGCCACATCCTCCATGGGTTGCTGGCTGACCGTGATGAAGCCAGCACGCGGCCTATCGAGATCTTCGATCAGCACAAGCACCACCGCCACGAGCACACTCATCGTGTAGACCGGAACGCGTGAGCTCTGCCTATCGAGTGCCGCCGCATAGCCCATTGATAGGGCTCCTATCACTGCAAATCCATACAGCGCGCACAGCACGACGTTCGGAACCTGGCTGGCAACGGCGGCCAGACGCGTCCCTTGACTGTCAAT
>CAZSNH010000450.1:0-2515 GCA_964607855.1 uncultured Hyphomicrobium sp.
CCGAGTGCCTGCTGACCGGCGCCGGCCTCTCGACCTTCGAAAGCAGTTGGCGGAACGGGGCGTAGGTAGATCCGGCATGCCAGTAGGTCCGGCCTGCCGGGCCGGACTTCTTTGATCAGGCGACCGAATTGAAGCCCGACGCGCCAGCGCATCAACTTCTGACTGAGATTGGGGCTGGTTCCCCGAGACATGACATACAGTCCCATAAGGAGCACGCAGAATACCGCAATCACGGCCAGCGTCGTCAGGTGATAGAGTAAGGACTGCATTGAGAAATCACCTCTTTCCAGCTTCGCGGGCAAAATACGGCGGAAATCCCCTCCGCTGGAAGCAAAATATTAGGGAGGGCGCACAACTATTGCCGCATTCATAAGAGCTTCAATCATGCCGCATAGCGACGTATAGCGGCCGAAAGTGGAAAAGCCACTCGTATGGTCCAATGACTGAGGGGGCCCTTGAGCCAACACCTGAGACCCGTTCTGAACGTCCTCACTCTCGCCGCAGTCGCGACGACGCTTTGCGCTGACCCGTCCTGGGCACAAATGCCCCCCGGCACCACCGACATCAAGAAGGCACTCGAAACTCGGCAAGAAGAGCTTCACTCAACCGAAGAGAAGACGCGCACCCTCGAACGCGATGTCGAAGCACTGCGCGAGGAACGCGAACGGATCACACAAAAGCTCGTCGAAACGGGGGCGCTCGTCCAGAGGAGCGAGGAGCAAATGTCGGCAATCGAAGCGCGCATGGGCGAGCTCGAAGCTCAGGAGAAAATCGTCCGCGGCTCGCTCCAGCAACGTTATGCCGATATTGCGAAGCTTCTTGCTGCACTCCAGCGCATGGGCCGGAACCCGCCACCCGTCATGATCACTCGGCGCGAGGACGCCTTGAAGATGGTGCGCAGCGCTATGCTTCTCTCAGCCGCCTTTCCAGGGATGAAAACGCAAGCCTCGGCGCTTGCGGAAAAGCTAAGTGACCTCGATCGCGTCATTGGCGGCATCCGCCGCGAAGGAGATAGGCTCAAAGTGGAGACGCAACGCCTCAGCGAAATGAAGGCCCAGCTCGCCGGGCTCGTCGAGGAAAAAAAGAAAACGCTGAGCGAACGCCGCGCCGAACTCGACAGGGCCAAGATCGCAGCGGCCGAAATCTCACGCAACGTCGGCGACTTGAGCGAACTCATCAACAAGCTCGACAGGGCCGTTGCCGCGACGGAAGCCTCTACGCCTGGGCTCGCGGCGTATGAGAAAGAGCTTCGCAGCCAGCCTGCCGCACCGGCCCCAGGGCAGAGCCCAGAACAAGCCACCTCGGCCGCAGCCACACCTCCCGCACCGTCCCTGGCACCACCGCCTCCAGCGCCTGGACCCTCACCAGCCTCACCAGGGCCATCGCCCGATAGCAGCAAATTGCCTGAAGTGGCGCTCCTCACACCCTCCAAAGTGCCTGAGCCGGCGCCCGTCACAAGCCCCCCAATTGTGGAGCTGGCACCCGTCGGAACCTCGCTGGTGCCCGGAAAGATCGACCGAATCAAGCCGGCCATCCCCTTCCACGAGGCACGGGGCAAGCTGCCGATGCCCGCTCATGGCCGGCTTGTGCTCACTTACGGCGACAAAACCCAATTTGGTGGCCAGTCCAAGGGCATAGTCATCGAAACCCGTTCAAGTGCCCAAATTACGTCGCCGTGCGATGGTTGGGTTGTCTATGCAGGAGAGTTCAGAAGTTACGGTCAACTCTTGATCATAAACGCGGGCGGTGGCTATCATGTTCTTCTTGCCGGCTTGTCGCAGATCGATGTCCAGCCCGGTCAGTTCGTGGTGACGTCGGAACCCGTCGGCACCATGAGTAAGGTCTCAAAAAGCACAAACGGTAGCTCGCAAGGCGGTGGTCCGGTCCTATATGTAGAGTTCCGCAAGGACGGGGATCCGATCAATCCTGACCCGTGGTGGGTCAAGAACCAACAAGTCACTAGTCATCAGAAGGTACAATAATGATGCGCAAGACGGACTTTGCCTTTTGGACGTTCCTGATGATGACCGGTCTGGCCGGCGCCACGACGGTCCTTAACGTCACGAGAACCTACTCGGCACAGTCTCCGAACGCCGACCTTTACCGCCAGCTCGATCTCTTCGGGGACGTCTTCGAACGCGTCCGCTCCGACTATGTCGAGAAGCCTGATGACACCATGCTGATCGAAAGCGCGATTAACGGCATGCTGGCTGCCCTCGACCCGCACTCGTCCTACATGAGCCCCAAAAGCTTCAATGATATGCAGGTGCAGACGCGCGGCGAGTTCGGCGGCCTCGGCATCGAAGTCACCATGGAGAACGGGGTCATCAAGGTTGTCTCGCCGATCGACGACACGCCCGCGTTCAAGGCAGGCGTCCAGGCCAACGACCTCATTACCCACCTCGACAACGAGCCGATCAGCGGCCTTACGCTCGAGCAGGCCGTCGACAAGATGCGCGGACCCGTCAACACTACCATTACGCTCACGATCGTTCGCAAGGGCAAGGACGAGCCA
>CAZSNH010000451.1:0-2513 GCA_964607855.1 uncultured Hyphomicrobium sp.
GTCGGTTCGACGGCGAGGACGGCTTCTTCGTTGAGGATCAGTTCTTTGCTCATGGCGGACTCCGGGTCGGAAGGTTGAAAGGGGATCGGTCTTGCGAAACGGTTCAGAACGTGACGACGCAATTGCCGCCGCCGACGAGCGCGAGGGCGAGGTCGTCGAGCTGGGCCGGTTCGGCTTCGATGGTCGGTTCGACGGCGAGGACGGCTTCTTCGTTGAGGATCAGTTCTTTGCTCATGGTCGGCTCCAAGGTTATTGACAATGATTCGATGCAGCGAGGACAGCAGAAAACAACATGCAAGAACAAGACCTAAAAATTGTGAAATACTTCACAGTGTTTCCTAGGTTACTGTGGTATGCGCATGAATTGCAAGTGGTTTTTTGACCCCCATGACACCCGGCGCTGAAATACCCGAGAAGCAAGTGCTTGCCGACGCCAAACGCGTCATTCGCGATGCGCTCGCAGGTGGACGGACGGTGGATGCCCGGGAGGTCGAAGCCTCGGCGATGGCGCTTGCGCGCATCAGTCCGAACGTGCCCGAGCAGGTGGAATTGATGCTTGCGGCGGCCCGGTATTTCTATGTGACCGGAAACGCGCTGCGCGGCATTCCGATTGCGCAAAAAGCGCGGTCTTTGGCCCTGGAGCATGCGATGCCGAAGCAGACGATCGATGCGCTGATCGCGATCGGTATCTGTAGCGCGGACTCGTCCGGCATCGCCGCTTCGCTCGAGGCGTATGCGGACGCGCTGGGCCTGGCGCAAAGCCTTGGTGACACCATTCGGGAGGCAAAGATCTGGCAGAACCTTGGCGCCGCGCTCGTATACGCGGGTGTGCATCGGGAAGCCTTGACCTGCTTTCGCGAGTCCCTGCGGCTCTCGGAGGCCGATCCGCGCATGGTGGCGTTGTCCGCGGGAACCTACACCAACGTCGCGCTCAGCCATTTGCACCTGGAGGAAATGCCGTTGGGTTTGGGTGCCATCCGGCGCGCCATCGAACTGGCGGGTGAACCCAAAGACGCGGTGGCCGCTCTCAATCGTGTGTTGGCCGAAAACTGTTTTGCGCGGCTGCTGCTCGAGGCGGGTGACTTTTCCGGCGCGCGCGACCACGCCCACGTGGCGCGTCGCTACGCAGCGGTCGCCAACACGCCGCGTGCGGATATTTCGGCGTCGGTTGCGGAGGGTCTGACCGAGGTCTTTTCGGGAGACATCGATACGGGTTTGACGCGCTTGACCAGAACGCTGGAGCGTGCCCAGACATTGCGCGTGAACGCCCGCGAGACGCTGGTTGCGCTGGTGAAGGCGTACGAGTTTGCGGGCAAGCCCGATCGGGCGCTGGTCTTCTTGCGGCAACTGTTGAATCATCAGCGCGAATCCCAGCAGCAAAACGCGCTGCGCCACATCAGTCATCACATGGCCAGGCTTCACGATGTGGGCGAAGATGAGGTGGCGGCAATGCGGCGCCTGACCGCCCGCGAGGAAATCCTCGAAGGGCGGATTGCCAAACAGGAACTCTCGCGCCAGTCCGAAAGGCTGTTTCTTGCCCGTATCGAGGTGATGGAGCGGCTCGCGGTCGCCGCCGAACTGCGCGACGACGCCACCGGCGAGCATTCGTATCGCGTGGGCCGCATGGCTTCTTTGCTGGGCAAGGAGTTTGGCTGCGATGAGGAGACCGTTTACATGCTCGACATCGCGGCGCGCCTCCACGACATCGGCAAGATCGGAATTCCGGACGGCATCCTCCTCAAGGATGGACCGCTGAATCCGGCCGAGCGCGACGTGATGAAGACGCATACGACGATCGGGGCGGAAGTGCTCGCCAAGAGCGAGATACCGCAGATGAAGCTGGCCGAGGAAATCGCCCGCGATCACCACGAGTGGTGGGACGGCACGGGATATCCCGGCAACAAATCGGGGCAGGGCATCCCGCTGGCGGCCAGAATCACCGCCTTGGCTGATGTGTTCGATGCGCTGACTCACAAGCGGCCGTACAAGGTGGCGTGGTCGATCGACAGCGCGCTGGCGGAGATTCTGTCACTGCGCGGCAGGCAGTTCGACCCGCAGTTGACGGACTTGTTTCTCAAACTGATTGGCAGGCTGCGACGGGAGCATGAAGACCTCGATGACTTCCTCGGGCAGGCTTCGCGAAACTCCCCGCTCGTCCAGGCGCGCAAGCGCATCGACTCGATTCGGTGCCGCGCCAACCCGGCAGAGGGGTCCGACGACCGGTTTGATGTACAGCGCTAGGAAGCAGAAAACCCCGCCAAAAACAACGCATTACCTTCCCATTCGGCCGTCGTCGACGCTATAATCAAAGGCTTCGGTGAAATCGGGACGATTCGTGCGCGAGCGCTTGGTTGTTGGCAACTGGAAGCTCAATGGCAACCTTGCTGCCAACGAGACGTTGCTATCGACCCTGCGTGAGGCGGTCGGATCCAGGCGCGATCACTGTTGTGCAGTTTGCGTACCGGCACCGTATTTGGCCCAGGCGCGCCAGCTGCTGGGCGATTCGGCGCTTG
>CAZSNH010000452.1:0-2495 GCA_964607855.1 uncultured Hyphomicrobium sp.
GCCCAAGAACGAGGAAATCCACGTCGACAACACGACGCTCGAGCTCGCCGACGTCAACGACAAGGCCGCGATCCAGCGCCACGTCGAAGCCTCGCTGAAACAGCAGCCGCGGACGTAAAGCTCAGCTGCGCCGCATATCATGCGTATCATAAGAGAAGGGCCGCAGAATCCACTCCTGCGGCCCTTTTTGATCGGCTCCGATCCATCGTTCAAGTATTCATGGACTGGAAGAACTCGCTGTTGGTCTTGGTCGAGCGCAATTTATCGATCAGGAACTCGATCCCATCCATGGTGCCCATTGGATTGAGGATGCGGCGGAGCACATAGACCTTCTTGAGCTGATCCTTGGGAACCAGCAGATCCTCCTTGCGGGTGCCGGAACGCGCCACATCGATCGCGGGGAATACGCGCTTGTCCGAAACTTTGCGATCAAGAATGATTTCCGAGTTACCTGTGCCTTTGAACTCTTCGAAGATAACTTCGTCCATACGGCTGCCCGTGTCGACGAGAGCCGTCGCAATGATGGTGAGCGAGCCGCCCTCCTCGATGTTGCGCGCCGCCCCGAAGAATCGCTTGGGTCTCTGCAGCGCGTTCGAATCAACGCCACCCGTCAGAACCTTACCGGAAGATGGCACGACTGTATTGTAGGCGCGTCCAAGCCGCGTGATCGAGTCGAGCAAAATCACAACGTCGCGCTTGTGCTCTACGAGGCGTTTGGCCTTCTCGATGACCATTTCGGAGACCTGCACGTGACGGGATGGCGGTTCGTCAAAGGTCGACGAGATGACCTCGCCTTTGACGGAGCGCTGCATGTCCGTCACTTCTTCGGGGCGCTCGTCGATCAGAAGAACGATGAGATAGCACTCGGGATGATTGGCTGTGATGGAATGGGCGATGTTCTGCAGAAGAACTGTCTTGCCCGTGCGCGGCGGGGCCACGATGAGGGCGCGCTGTCCCTTGCCAAGCGGAGAGACGATGTCGATCACTCGCGCCGACAGATCCTTGATCGTTGGATCTTCGATTTCCATCTTGAGCCACTTCGTCGGATAGAGCGGCGTCAGGTTGTCGAAGTGAATCTTGTGCTTGGTTTTCTCGGGATCCTCAAAGTTGATCCGATTGACCTTGAGCAGCGCAAAGTAGCGCTCCCCCTCTTTGGGACTGCGAATCTGGCCCTCGACTGTATCGCCCGTTCTCAACGCAAAACGGCGAATTTGAGAAGGTGAAATGTAGATGTCGTCAGGGCCCGGAAGATAATTTGCGTCGGGAGAGCGCAGAAATCCGAACCCATCCTGCAAGACTTCAACGACGCCGATGCCGGTGATCTCGATATCCTTGGCCGCAAGTTGCTTCAAGGTCGCGAACATCAGCTCCTGCTTACGCATCGTGCTGGCGTTTTCGACACCGACCTCTTCGGCAAAGCTCAAGAGTTCCGTCGGTGACCTGAGCTTCAAGTCCTCGAGTTTCATTTCTGCCATAACAAGTGCTCCAAAAATGGCTTGAAGACCGGCGGAATCAGGTGGTCCAAGCCTGGCAGCGAGTGGGGATTATTGAGCGGAAAGCCGGGTGGCCGCGCTCTTGGCCATCGGCACCCGAAATGAATGCCTAGCCAAAAATCGCAGCCGGGGAGACTGCGAGTCGCTTCTGAATGACCAAAATTTATCAGAAAGCCGATCCGCGAGCAAAGACTTTCGCGTGCGACATCCGCCGCGTCAAAAGGGCTTCAGGATGACGAGAAGGACAATGCCGGCCATGAGCAGCGTTGGGAATTCGTTCACGATACGGAAAAACCTGGCGGGGCGCGTATTGGCGTCGGCGGCGAAGTCTTTGCGCCATCTGGCGAGTGCGTGATGAAACCAGCTCAACAGGAAGACAAGCGCGATCTTGGCGATAAACCAGGGATCGGTGTAAACGCCCTGCATCCAGGCGAGCCAGGGCCCTGTGATCCATACCGCGATCATTGCTGGGTTCATGATGACACGGAGTAATCGGTACTCCATGACTTTCAATGTCTCGGAAAGCTCAGAACCGGGCTTGGCATCGGCGTGATAAACGAAGAGCCGCGGCAAGTAAAAGAGCCCCGCCATCCAGGCGATCACCGCCATGATGTGAAAGGCTTTGAGCCAGAGCATGGATCAACCCCCAAACCTTCTCACGCGTTCGACGAGCCGCGCGACGTTGTCGGGCGGGGTCTCCGGTACGATTCCATGCCCCAAATTGAAGATGAACGGCTTTCCTCTCATCACTTCAAGAATGGTATCGACCCGCCGCAACATCGGCTCACCGCCCTCGACCAAGAGAAGAGGGTCGAGATTACCCTGCACTACCACATCCTCACCTTCGAATGTCTCACTCATGAGGTAAGGCGACATGGCCGTATCACAACCGATGCCATCAACTCCGGTCTCATTGACATACCAAAGCGCCGAGGCTCCCGCCCCGCGTGGAAATCCGATGATCGGCGTACCCGGATGGCGCTTCTTTAAACCCGCGACAAT
>CAZSNH010000453.1:0-2487 GCA_964607855.1 uncultured Hyphomicrobium sp.
GCTGCCCGCAGCCGCGCCGGCCGCAGCAAGAGCAAGTGTTGCCATCAGCGTTCTGTTCCCGGAAATGAGAAAGCGCCCGCAATCCGCCGGCGCCACCAAGGGCCGAGCGTCGTCTCGGTGACCACAACGCCCTCCATGGCGTGGATCATGGTCGAGGGGGAAGCGAGAATAGCCGCATGTTTGGCTGCCGTGTTGGCGCGCAACCGGAAGATCAGCACGTCACCCGCCCTCGCCATCGAGGGCGCGATTTCGCAGAGATGCCTGGAGGCGGCTTCCAACATCGTTTCCCGGCCGAGAGACTCTGCCCAATCGCGCGAGTAGGCAGGCGGCTCCTCGGCTTCGACCCCATAAAGCTCGCGCCAAACGCCCCGAACGAGACCCAGGCAGTCGCAGCCCGATCCGCGCGCGCTTGCCTGATGGTGGTAAGGGGTGCCGATCCAGGCGCGGGCGAGCCGCACGACGGTTTCTGCGTCATGATAGCGGATGATCAGAGACATGGAGAATTTCGCTTCAATTGGAGTTTCCGCCGGGCTTGGATACACGCGTCACGAAGTCGTTGCCCGGCATGTGCGGAAAGCCGCGAAAGTTGTCGGCATTTGAGAACTTGGCGGCACAGGTGGTGATGTGCTTGTCGCAACCCGCCGTTACCGTGAAAGTCTGGCCCGCCGTGAGCGGCATCCGGGCAGGTTGCCAAAGCTCGATGACATCGAGCGCGCCCTCTCGCGTGTGCGCCTTGACTTCGATTTTCTGTCCCAAAGCTGCGCCCGAGGTGAACGTCACAAGGCCGCGCGTGAACCAACCGGTTGCAAAAAGCGAAAGCCCTGTTGCCGTGAACTTGCGCGCCGAAAGAGCGGCCGCCACCGAACCGCTTCCCTTGTATGCGGGAAGATTTTGGTCGAAGCCACAGCGCCCGTCACCAAGATCGGCATCGCACGTATATTGAAAGAGGCGCCCCTTCGGCTGCTGAAGATAATGGGCGAGGCCGCGCACTTCGGCACTGAAGTGCAGCCCTGACCGTTTGACCTCGCCGATGCTTCCCGAGCGCATTAGGACGCGCTGCTCGGGCGACTGCCAATTGACGCGCCAGATCTCGACCTTCGCATCGTCGTAGATACCGGCCGCGAGATCGGCTTCAGACAAGTACTGAGACGAGAGGGCGCTCGAGACTTCGAGGTTGTCGATCGAGAGTCCCAGCGAATCGCGTATCTCGCTCGCCGTGAAGCCAGCTGCCGCTTCAAAGGTCGTGCCGTCGAAGGCGAGGTTAAGATCGTGATCCGTGAAACCGAGCTTGACGCCGTCCTTTCGCGTCAGGCGCCAGCACCAGCAAAGTGTGGTCGCGCCCGAGGCAAGGTGGGCGGCGAGGCCTGTGGGCAGGATTTTCATACCCGTATCTCGACGAGTGGGATGTGCGGAATGGCGCCGGCCTGAAACCCGGCAAGACTGATCTCGAGCTTGTCGGTGTCGAAACGGACGGGAACGTCGAACTCGAAGCCGGCGGTAATGCTCGATCCCGTGACGGGAATATGCCCGGGAAGAAACGTCACGAGGCCGGTTACGAGATCGAGCGAGAAGTCGGTTCCAAGGGTCTGCGGGATGCCGGCGACCGCGACGAGCACTGTGCCGGCAACCGGCTTTTTGATCTCACGCACCCAGGGTGCGCGAAGGCCGCCATAGGTTTTCTTGAGTTGGAACGCGGCCGTAACGCCGTCTCCTATTCCGATCACTTGATCGGTGGCACTTGGCACGTCTTGCGGCGCGCAGGATTTCCAGTCGGCGTGGTCGCGCCAGCGGAAGCCGTAGAGGCGTCCGCGCCGCTCTTCAAAAAATGTGATGACACTATGGAGATCATCGAGCGACTTCACGCCATACCCGGCACTATAGCTGCGCCGCGAGTTCGCCCACCGGCTGTTGCGCTCCTCAAACCCTGAGCCGAGCACAACAACATCCGTCCGCCGCTCCGGACCGCCCGTGGCGCCCATCGAGATCGATGTTGGAAAGCGAACTTCGTGGAAAGACATGTGATGAGTGCCAGATTCTAACGATTAAAGATTGCGCTGCCCAAGGCTCACGGCACGCGTGATCATCGCAGCCACCTGCGTCTCGGACCGGCGGAAGCTCTCGGCGTCAGGCGTCGTGACGTTGATCGTCACCATAGGTCCGCCAGCGCCACGCGCCGCGATGCCGAGCCGTCCATCGGGGCCGCGCGAGAGCGGCAGGATCGCTTCCGCGCCGCGCTCGCCCGCGATACCAAGGCGTCCATTGGCGAGAGGAAACGAGATGGGACTCGAGATGACACCGCCTTGCGCAAAGGGCACCGGGAGTCCATGCTGAAAGGCGGAGCCTTTCGCGAAGCCGAAGCCTCCTGAGAACAAGCCGCTGAAGAAGCTGTCGGCTGCCGACCAACAAACGGCCAACCCGTTCCACTTCGGTGAAGTGCTCATCTATCCCAACCTGGGCGAGCCGGTTCGCAAGTCGGCCAGCCGCCAA
>CAZSNH010000454.1:0-2487 GCA_964607855.1 uncultured Hyphomicrobium sp.
GTTCAGCCGATTCGCGCAGCTCGCGGCTGCCTTCGACATAAGAGCCGTTGCGAACGCCGGCCTGCACCATCTTTCGCAGCACGGCCGGACTCTGTTCTTCATCTGGCCGCAGGCCCAACCTCTGGCACTGAGGGAAAAAAATCGCGACGACAGCGGGAGCAGTAACCCACCGGTTCCTCCCATCCCACGGGTCCGCGACGCGTCAGCAGGTCGTGCCACTCTCGATCCCGCGGCTCCAGCGGCGCTCCGCAGCGGCAAACCTCCGCGGGCGTCTGGCTCGCCTGTCGGTCCAGGGCCTGCTGCATGACGGCGCGCGCCACGGCGTCGCCGACCTGCACTCCGTACTCTTCGATAGCATCGAACGACATCTCCGACAGCGGCTCCGCCGCTCCATCCAACCAAATGGCACACTTCCGCGCCACTTCGTTGATCTGTGCCTGCGCCGCCGCCGTCACGTTTACTTGCTGCTTGGCCATCCTTGGCGCCTCCATTGCTAGTGAAGCGACCCGAAACTGGGAGCCCTATCTCCCGAGAAACTCCAAGGCAGCACGATAGCGACCCACCGCCAGATTACAAAGTGCGTCGTGCGCCCCGTCAACAGGGTGCACGTCAGCATTTGACAGTTTGCAGCGGTAATTTACGTGGTTGAGGTCGACGAGTGAATGGACATCCGGGGCGGGTTCGGAGGTGGTTTGTCAGGCGGTCGTCGTCGCACAAGGCGGCAGCTCGAACTTGCAGGATGGCTTCGGCGCCGTCGGGATCGTTCCAGAACATCTCGGTCCCTTTCGCTCGGTGGTTGATCTCCTTCACTAACGATTCCATCCAGGCCGTCGTGACCGGCATTCCTTGACGACGATAGTCCGGATAGTTCATCCGCGTTTGATTGTGTTCCAGATAACCGATCGTTTTGGCGACAATCCGCCGAGGGTCGTTCTCTGCCGCGTCGGCCGGCGGCATGCCGAGCTTTGTTTGCCATAGGCGAAGTTCATCGAGCACTTGGTCGACTTCGCCCTGCCAGCAGCCACGCATCCAGACGAGGTATTGACTCCACGCATCGGCAGGCGACGTGGAATGCACCGCCTTGGCCGCAACGAACAGGTAACTCAGCACGTGGATAAAGTCGAGGATGGGCGTGAATTTCCGAAAGTGCGCTTTCCAGATCGACCAGTTCCAGGGCAGTCCATCGCCCAAGAAAGCTTTCGCCGGGGCCTCGTAGAAGCGGCGTCGTTTGGCTTCTCGCTGCATCTGTCGCCCAAACACTTTCGCTTCCGCCATGCTGCTCAGCACCCTGCGGACCAATCGCTTCGGTCGCCAATCCAACTGCGGCGGAGGAATTTCTTCGGAGTTGTCGGCGCGACAAGCCGCCTGGGGAAGTGGAGCCGCCACCGAAAGTGCCTCGGTTTCGGCTATTTTCGCCACATGTTTGGGATCGCAGAAGCAATCCGGGGGATCCGGCTGCGGATCCTCAAGAACGTTTGGCGAGACGCACGAATCAGGCACGCGTTCTTGTCCTCCCGCCAGCCTTCACCCGACAGGTGGACGCCGGGACCATGCCCCGGCTGCCGACAGCGAATCCTGCCGCCGTCGCATTCCGCCACGGCCAAATCAGGCACTTGTTCAGGGCGCTTCGCCAAAGCGTGGGCACTCTGCGGACTCAGGTCGCGCCGCTCAGCCAGTTCCTGGCCGACGTCATGCACCACGCGTTCGATCGTCTTGGCCGACACACGTTGCCCTGCGGCATCGGCCATCGTCTTCTCGGCGCGCTGAAACGAACGCGTCTCGGCTGCGACTACCACTGCTCGCCAGACGAGTAAAGGCGTGAGCTGGCGCGCGTCAAGCCCCAACACTTCCCGCAGAGGGAAAAAAATCCCGCCGACAGCGGTTGCAGTGCCCTTTCAATTCCTGCATGCCTAGCGGTCCGTCGATGGACGTCACCGGACGTTTGAACGGCCTCAGTTCACAAACCTCACTGCAGCCAGGGCACTTGGCTTTGGGCGCATGCTCGGCCACTGTTTCCGTCATTTGCTGGGCCTGAATCCGGCAGCTGAGTTCCCGTCCGACATTGTGCGCGTGCAGTTCGAACACTGAGTAATGGGGTATGCCACGAACAGTGCCATCCGCTCGACTCAACTCCACGGCCGTCGCCGCGGCTTCGTGCATCAATCGATCCAGTTTTTCCTTCAGCCGAGACGTCCTTTGATCCATGGCGAACTCCTTTCCTTGAAGTGACTCCGTTCTCCCGATTCCACGTGCTGCCCATCTTAGCGCGCAATTGCCAAATTCTCCTATTGACGTTTTCACCAACGACCTACGAGCGACAAAAGCTGACGTGCACCCTGTCCCAGTTGGCTTTGTTAGCTTGTCTTGAGTGACCTGGATGGTTGCAGTAGATTACGAATACAAAGCAGGGCACATTCCCCGATAGCTCAGTTGGTAGAGCAAGCGGCTGTTAACCGCTGGGTCCTAGGTTCGAGTCCTAGTCGGGGA
>CAZSNH010000455.1:0-2477 GCA_964607855.1 uncultured Hyphomicrobium sp.
CTTGGCGAGTTCCAAACCCTGTCGCATGGCCTTTTCCGAGAGTTCAGAACCGTCAAAGGCAATAAGTATATGTTTGTACATTGTCATTCCTCATTTGCCGGCTGCTGCTAATGGCAGAACTCTCGATACATCCGCGACATCAGACCGGCAAGGCTTCTCGAAAAAAAGCCCCCACCACTCCACGCCACGCACTCGCATCATCCTAGCCAATGATCTTTCATTTGATCCTAGGTTCGATTGCCGGCTTCTCATTGATTGCCATCAAGGACTTCTGAGTGGAACGGCATGAACTTTATCGCATTGCCTCAGAAGAGGGCCTTTTATGTCCTACAAGACCATTCTTGTACATGCCGCCGACGAGAAACGCTTTGCCAATGTACTCGCACCGGCCCTCGTCATTGCCCGCAACAATAATGCCCATATTACAGCGCTCTCCGTGCTGCCGCCGGTCATTGTGGACCCCGCCCTGGCCCCAGGCGGTGTTGCAACGATTATTGATAGCCACCGGCGCGCCTACGACCAGCAACGGAGCCGGATGCGCCCCTATTTTGAGGACGCGGTGCGCCAAGCCGGAGTCCTCGGCGAGTGGATCAACGCCGATGCGAACCGCACCGGTGTTTGGAACAGGATCGTCGATTATGGCCGCTCAGCCGACCTTATTGTCGCCTCGCAAGCGAAATCCGACTGGGCCTTCTCGGAACTTGTTGAGGCCCCAATCGAGATTGTGATGAACTCGGGGCGGCCGCTTCTGCTCATTCCCAATACGGGACAGCACACAGGTCTCGGCAAACGTGTTCTGATCGGGTGGAACGGACGGCGCGAGGCGGCACGCGCCGCATTCGATGCACTTCCGATCCTAAAAGGCGCAGAAATCGTTCGCATACTATGGGTCAATCCCGAAGATGAAAGCGAAGAAGCTGGCGAATTCCCATCTTCCGATCTGAGCATTGGGCTAGCTCGCCATGGCGTCAATTGCATGGCGACCGACACGTCTCAGAAACCCGGCAATGTCGGCAGCACGCTGCTCTCTTATGCACATGACACCTCTTGCGATCTTTTGGTCATGGGCTGCTATGGACATTCCAGAGTCCGCGAGTTCGTCGTCGGGGGGGTTACGCGATACGTTCTGAAACACGCCAAGATCCCGGTTCTTCTCTCGCACTAAGGGAAGAACGCAACGGGGCTGGGGCACTTGGACGTTACCACTGGCAAGGCGTCATGCGCCCCAAGTGAAAGTCAGCCTTGCACTAGTCGAGCTCCGCCACCGCCGTCACGCGGAAGGTGCGCAAATGGCCGTCCTGCTCGGTGAGCGAGACGTACTCTCCAGGCACGAACTTGTGGTCAGCGAACCTGTAGCCCTTGTCGTCGTGTGAGGCATCCCCCCGAATATCGTAATGAAATGCCCACGATCCGCCGGGCTTATGCACGATATGCCCAACCTCTTCCTCGCCAGCCCAAAAACGGCGAACCCGGCACCGGTCCCGCAACGATTTCCAAGACTGCGCATCGATCTTGCCCTCGCTGTCGAGAGGCGCAATGAGATCATACCCCCTCTCCCGGCTGCCGTTCGGAAATTCGTGATCCCGCGCGAGCTCCAAGCGAATTTGTTTCAACGGCAAAACTTTTTCACTCCTGGTCATCAAAGCCTCGCTTCAGTTGGAGAAGAAAATCGGGAAAGGCATGTCAGCGAGCATTCGGCGTGTGACGCCGCCGAACACGAATTCAGTGAGCCTCGAATGTCCATAGGCCCCCATGACAAGCAGCTGGCTTCCAAATGACTGGACACGTTCCTTGAGGTCATCCGCCGTCTGCATGTCACGGGCTCTGTAGGATGTTATACGCGTTTTCACGCCGTGACGGGCGAGGGACGATGCAATCTCAGTGTCCGGCAAATGGCCCTCCGCGCGCGATGCCTTCTCTTCGATTGCCACAATCTCCACCTTCTGGGCGAGTTGAAGGAGCGGCAGAGCATCAAAGACCGCTCTTGCCGCTTCACGAGAGCCATTCCAGGCAATGGCAACAACGGTGGGCAGAACGCCCATACGCGTTCCCCGTGGCAGCACGAGGACCGGACGGCCTGCTCCCGTAACCAGCTGATCGGGGCAGTCCAGGATATCGGAGAAATCTCCTTCGGGATCGACTTGGCCGACAATGACGAGGTCGGCCGATCTTGCATGCTCGACCACGACATCGGCGGCCGGCCTGCGCTCCGTCGTGATGGAGCGCCATTCCGGTACCGTCGTACGCGGCATCATGGCCGCAAACTGCAGGTCGGCCGCCACCTTGATCTTCGCCGCCTCATCGTGAATTTGCCGCCGAAGGGTTCCTGCTAGCTCCCCGCTGAACGGAACAGGTACGGGTGGCGTCAGGCGGAAAGCGGGAAAGACATGAAGCGCGATCACATGTGAGCCAAATCGGTCGCCGATCGCCGAAGCACATTCAACCAATGGCCCCGCGTTGGCCTGCGAGGTCAAATG
>CAZSNH010000456.1:0-2468 GCA_964607855.1 uncultured Hyphomicrobium sp.
ATGGAAAACGCTCCCGTACTCGCTAAAACGTGCCTTTTTCTGGGTGCGACCACAATCCTGCGACCCCCAGCGCCATCGCAGATTAGGCTAACAGAGCCGCGAACAGGACAGAAGGCATGGCGCACGCGTTGGGTACGCTTAGGGGGCTGCCTGTGGCCAAAGCAGCCTTGCCCCCTCGCCCTTCGTGCAAGCATCGACTAGGTTGCACCGCCATGAGCGACAAGATCACACCCTCGCGCGACATCAGCCGGCTTCTCGAGATCATGGCGGCCCTTCGTACACCCGTCACGGGCTGTCCGTGGGATCTAGAACAAACCTTTCGCACGATCGCGCCCTATACGATCGAAGAAGCCTATGAAGTCGCAGACGCCATCGAGAGAGACGATCTCGTACACTTGAAGGATGAGCTGGGCGATCTCTTGCTGCAGGTCGTCTACCACGCGCGGATGGCTGAGGAAGCCAATGCCTTCGCGTTCGGTGACGTGGTCGAAGCCGTGACTTCGAAAATGATCCGCCGCCATCCGCATGTGTTCGGCACCGAGGAGGAGCGGACGGCTGGCGCCTCGCCAGGGTTCTGGGCGCGCGCAAAGGCGCAGGAACAAAAGAAATCCGGCGCGGAGGAAGCTCCGGCTTCGATCCTTGCCGATATCCCCCTTGCGCTCCCGGCACTCACGCGCGCTGTCAAGTTGCAGGACAAAGCGGGTGCGGTTGGGTTTGACTGGCCGCATCTCAGGGACGTCTTTGAAAAGCTTCGCGAAGAATTTACCGAGCTTGAGGACGTAGCCCTCTGCACGAATAGCAAGCAAAGCATCGCGCAGGAGAAGATCCACGAGGAATTCGGCGATGTGCTGCTTGCCCTCGCCAATCTCGCCCGCCACCTCAAAGTCGATCCCGAAGCAGCCCTCCGCTCCGCGAATGAGAAGTTCGTGCGCCGGTTCCGGTACGTCGAGGAAGCACTGGCCGAACGTGGGAAAAGCCCTGCTCAATCTGATCTGGCCGAAATGGACGCCCTCTGGAATGAGGCCAAAACGGCCGAACGCGCAAAGTGAATGTCCGGCTCAGGTGGAAAGATCCTGGCCGCGGCTTCGAACGTAAGCCGAAACGTGCTCTGGCCGGGCGCCAAGACCGACAAGATGCGCCGGAATCCGCCTCAGGTAGGGATAACGATGAAAGAGGCGGAGCAGCAGTGGCGGCTTTAGCTCCTGCTCGGCGCGCCCCGCCAGCACCGGCGCGATCATCCGGTTTTGCATCATGACCTGCATGCTCTGGGTGATGCGGGTCGGAAGGGCCCTTCTCCTTTGCAACGCGGCCAGATGATGGTCCTCAAGCCTATCCGCATTCAGAGGCCGGGCTAGAATATTGGCTGCCGCCACGGCGTCCTGGATCGCGAGATTGATCCCGACGCCCCCGACCGGGCTCATGGCATGGGCCGCATCTCCAATGAACAGAAGCCCAGGGCGCCACCATTTTCTCAGACGGTCCACCTTCACTGAGAGCAACTTCACCTGATCCCAGCTCTCAATCTCGCCTGCGCGGGCGGCTTCGAACGGCAGGCGCTCTCCGACACGGCTTCTGAACCGCTCCA
This sequence comes from uncultured Hyphomicrobium sp., assembly GCA_964607855.1. Lineage (GTDB taxonomy): Bacteria > Pseudomonadota > Alphaproteobacteria > Rhizobiales > Hyphomicrobiaceae > CAZSNH01. The sequence continues at coordinate 1,586 of CAZSNH010000456.1, forward strand.
ACCCTTCGCGGCGCAACTCCTCGAGCGTTCCTTTCGGGATCACGAACGCGCACTGCCAGTAATCACCCCGGTTCAGCATGACAAAGATGCGCCCAGCATCGAACCGGCCCTGCGTCTCCTCGGTATCCGTTGGCCGTCGCGACAGCCGGAACCAAAGCGCATCCATCGGCGCGCCGACATCCTCAATCGCGAGGCCGGATTGTTCGCGGAGAACTGAACTCCTGCCGTCGGCGCCCACCACGAGGCGGGCGCGGAACTCGAGAAAGCCCGCTGGAGTTGTAGCGCGCAGTCCAACAATTGTTCCGGCCGCATTTTCAATGAGCGATTGTGCTTCCGCATTCATGTGAAGTGAAAAACTGGTGTAGCTACGGCCTTCCTCCGCGAGGAAGTTTAGGAGTTCCCACTGCGGCATCATGGCGATGAATGGATATCGAACGCGGAGCATCGAAAAGTCTGCAGGTATCAGTCTCTCGCCGCCAAACTGCAGGCTGAGGCGCGAGACTTTCTGGTGGGGCAGATTGAGGAAGCGATCGACGAGGCCCAGCTCATGCATGACCTCGAGCGTTGAGGGATGAACGGTGTCGCCGCGAAAGTCTCTTAGAAAATCGGCATGCTTCTCGAGGACAGCGACGCGCACGCGCGACCGTGCCAGGAGGTATCCGAGCATCAGTCCGGCCGGACCACCTCCCGCGATGACGCAATCCACGTTGAGGTTTTCGCTCATTGCGATCCCCCAAGATCCTGAAACTCTAAGTGAGATCGAGCCGCAAGGAACCGCTGCGAAACGCTAAATGAAGCCCTTTTACCGGCATGTTTCTAGCGCGGAGTGGCCAACGGGTCACCTCATGGAACGAACGCTTGGCCTATCATCCCTTCTGGCACT
>CAZSNH010000457.1:0-2461 GCA_964607855.1 uncultured Hyphomicrobium sp.
CGTACTTGTTGACGCGGGCGAAGGTAGCGAGCGAATTGATGAGACCGATGTTCGGGCCTTCCGGCGTCTCGATCGGACAAATGCGTCCGTAGTGGGTCGGATGCACGTCGCGCACTTCAAAACCTGCGCGCTCACGCGTGAGGCCACCCGGGCCAAGTGCCGAAAGGCGGCGCTTGTGAGTGATCTCCGATAGCGGGTTGGTCTGGTCCATGAACTGGCTGAGCTGCGAGGATCCGAAGAACTCGCGAACGGCCGCGGCTGCCGGCTTGGCATTGATGAGATCCTGGGGCATGACCGTGTCGATGTCGACGGAGCTCATGCGCTCCTTGATCGCGCGCTCCATGCGCAACAGACCCACGCGGTACTGGTTCTCCATGAGCTCACCGACCGAGCGAACGCGGCGGTTGCCGAGGTGGTCGATGTCATCGATCTCGCCGCGCCCATCGCGCAAGTCGACGAGGGTGCGAATGACAGCGACGATGTCTTCCCGGCGTAGCACGCGCACAGTGTCGGGCGCATCGAGCTCGAGTCGCATGTTCATCTTCACCCGGCCGACGGCCGATAGATCGTAACGCTCTGGATCGAAGAAGAGGCCATGGAAAAGATTCGTCGCCGCTTCGATCGTCGGCGGCTCACCAGGACGCATGACCCGGTAGATATCCATCAAGGCTTCTTGGGTGTTGGCGTTCTTGTCGATATTCAACGTGTTGCGGATGAAGGGGCCGATATTGACGTGATCGATGTCGAGGATATGGAATTCCTTGATCTTTTGATCCTTGAGCTCGGCAAGGAGCTTGGTGTCGAGTTCGGCGCCGGCCTCCGCATAGATCTGTCCCGTGCCGAGATCGACGACATCCTCGGCGATGTAGCGACCTGCAAGGTCTTCTGAAGCAACCAGCACGTCCTTGAGACCGCTTTCGGCGAGTTCGCGGGCGCGCCGTGCCGTGATCTTCTCTCCGGCCTTCACCACAACCTCTCCGCTCTTGGCGTCGACGAGGTTCGCCATCGGCGTCATGCCGCGCATCTTCTCGGACATGAACGGCATCTTCCAGCCGCGTTTCGATTCCTTGATGGTAATCGTCTTGTAGAACGTCGACAGAATCTGTTCGTCGTCGAGACCAAGCGCATAAAGCAGGGTCGTGACAGGGAGCTTGCGCCGGCGATCGATGCGCACATAGACGATGTCCTTGGCATCGAATTCGAAATCGAGCCATGAGCCGCGGTAAGGGATGATGCGGGCCGCGAACAAGAGCTTGCCGGAAGCGTGCGTGCGCCCGCGGTCGTGATCGAAGAACACGCCCGGAGAGCGGTGCATCTGGGAGACGATCACGCGTTCGGTACCGTTGATAATGAATGTGCCGTTCGACGTCATGAGGGGCATATCGCCCATGTAGACGTCCTGCTCTTTCACGTCCTTGATCGACTTGGAGCCCGTCTCTTCGTTGACATCGAACACAATGAGACGAAGCTTGACCTTCAAGGGGGCCGAGTAGGTCATGTCACGCTGCATGCACTCATCGACGTCGTACTTCGGCGCCTCGAAGTCGTAGCGCACGAACTCGAGCGTCGACTTGCCCGAGAAGTCGGATATGGGGAACACGCTTTTAAAGACAGCCTGCAAACCGAAATCATCGGAACGTCCGCCTGGTGGCTCCTTCACCATCAGGAAGTCGTCGTATGACGACTTCTGAACCTCGATGAGGTTCGGCATTTCCGCAACTTCTCGGATCGAACCGAATTTCTTGCGGATGCGCTTGCGGCCGTTGAACGTCTCAGCCATGTGTCCAGGTCCTTGTCGTTTCGCGGGGGGACGGACCCCGCGCTCGCTCCACCTTGCGGGGGTCGCCCTCCCCCGCATTTTGTTTCGGCGCACCGAATTTACGTGTGCGCGTCTCTTCTCGCCTTAAACGGCTCGCCGGAATGCCCAAGCCTGGGCATTCCGGGGAACCGTTTTTTGGGTCCTCGGAAGCCGACAACCGGCGGCCGGAGCAACCTTGCGATTGCAGGCCGCCGGATGCCTCCTTCCGTTACCTCAGTTCCACCTTCGCGCCCTGGTCTTCGAGCTGCTTCTTCATCTTCGCAGCCTCGTCCTTCGAGACGCCTTCCTTCACAGCCTTGTTGCCGGCCTCGACGAGGTCCTTGGCTTCCTTGAGGCCGAGGCCCGTGATGGCGCGGACTTCCTTGATGACGTTGATCTTTTTGTCGCCGCCCGCGACGAGGAATACGGTGAACTCGGTCTTTTCCTCTACGGGAGCAGCAGCGGCTCCGGCAGCGGGAGCGGCTGCGACCGCAACAGCGGCGGCTGCCGAGACGCCCCACTTCTCCTCGAGCATCTTCGCGAGCTCGGCAGCCTCGAGAACGGTGAGGCCCGACAGATCATCAACGATCTTTTCCAACTTCGACATGACTGACAATTCCTTCCGGTTTGAACCTGTTCAAAATGGTGCTGATCACTCCGACC
>CAZSNH010000458.1:0-2448 GCA_964607855.1 uncultured Hyphomicrobium sp.
TGTTTTGCATCGTGCTTTTCTCCTTGAGTGGTGATGGTTTTGTTGCACTGCCCGTGCTCTAGCAACTCGAAGTCTCGCTTTACCCGACCTGCTGTGCCGCTTCGTCGGCCAGTTCGACCGCCTCGCCAAGTGCTTCAGCCTCCTCCCGACGCAAGGCGACCACTTCGCCGGGCCGTAGATCGAGTCCACGCACACCGACAATTCGGTGCCGTGCGCGGTAGAGGCGCTCGCCGGGTTCCGCTTGAACCAATCCCCGCACACGCCGCCGCGCCTGCCTTGCGGCCTCAACGCCATACCCCGCGTGTGTCAGGAGTCCTTCGATGCACCACCGGTCATACTTGACGAACGCGTCCTGGACGCCGGCTTGAGGATCGCGTGGCCGGAAATGCCAACGATCCGTATCCGACTCACGAAGCTCGCGCTCGAATGCCCAGAGAAGGTAGCCCAGCGACGTGGTGAAGTAACGTCGCGCGTCACCACTGTCCAACCTGTCGTCAAACTGCCGCGCCAGATTGACGATTTCGTTGCTGGAGCTTTGCACCTCGCGCAACACCTCGATGAGACCGGCAACCGCCCTCTCAACTTTTGTCGTGGTTATTGCCCGGCGCTCGCACAACTGGCGCAACGCGGCTAGGCGTTCCTGCCACTCAGCCTCGGCCAGTTCGTCGCGCAGCGCTCCGAGTTTGCGGCTGGCTTCCGTGGCCATCAATCCGAGGCTGTCGCTTTCGGCTCTATGATCGCTGGCCTGCCGGGCGAGTCGAGCCATCTCGCGCTGAGCCTTTTCATTGCCCTCGGCGGCGTCCATAGCGAGCCTCCGGCGCTGTATTTCCAGTGTGCTGGCTCGCCCCAATTCTTGCTCGGCCCTCAGCTCTAGTTCTGCCAAGCGCACTCCCCATCGGCTAATTTCCTTGTGCAACCGTTCCGTTTGCTTCATTCTTTGCCTCCATGGTTTTTTCTTTGACTGCTAACACTCCATTGGTTTAAGCGACTCCCTCACGCGAGCCCTATTGCGGGAGAAATCTTTCACTCACCGGGCCGGGAGTGATTGCAACAGCCGTCGCGCGTCGCGCTCGGCATAATCCTCAAACGCGAGGATGTCGCCGCTAAACTCGGCCTGAAGCACTGGATCAGCTTTCCATGCTTGGATAAGTGCCTCGGCGTCCGCCGATTGTGTCTCGTTCATGCTGCCTCCATTCACACCAAGGGCGGAATTCTCACTGAATCCAGCCATGCCGCTGGCCCGTACCTTTGCAAACGACGCAGGCCGCACGGCCGCTTTTCCAACACGCGATGCAGCTACAGGTGCTCTCGCCCTGGCAGTGCCAACAGCGCCGCCGCAGTAGGTCAAGGACCGCGTCCCGATTGACCTTCAAGTCCTCTACCAGATGGACCGCTTCCTGCGGCAATTCATACACGATGCGGTCGCCATGAACGGTGAGTGTCCCGCCGCGCTGCTCAACCTGAGCCACGAGTTCTTCCGCGGTCATATTTCACCTCTCACCCGCGCCGGGGCCTGGCCTGTGTGGTCCTTCCCTTCCTGCCCTGCCGGGGGCTTTGTATCCGTCCCAGCCGTCCCAACCTGCGAAAACAGCGGCGATTCTTCACTTTTTACATCCGTCCCGCCGTCCGCCTGGGACGGTTTCGAAATGTGCGTTTCACCTGCATAGATACTGCGCTGGGACGGATGGGACGGTTTGAAGGGCAGGTACCGGGCGAAGGCATCATGGAACCACTCAAACTGGTAGCCCTTGTACTGTACGGCGCCGTCCCTGACGTTTGCCGGGCCGATCTCATACCGGCCGAGTAGGCGGGCCAGGCGATTCGGCGTGATGGGCTTGCCGCTGTAATTGCCGACGCCGAACTCAGCCCACGGGCGGCCTTCGAGCTTGACCAGCGCCTCGGTTAGGTCCGCCGACGAGATGCGCGCCACGCCCTTGTCTTCAAAAACGGAGCGAATATCGGCGAGCAGTTGTACTCCGAGGGATTGATCCTCGGCTTCACTGCTACCGAAAATCTCCACCACGGCCCGGCGCAGACGTTCCGGCCACTTACCACCAGCGGCAGTGGCCAAAGCCAGAAGAGGCTCGATCACATCCTGCTGGCGGTCACTGAGGACTTCTGGGAGTACGGGTTCGGTGCGCCGGAGTTCGTCTAAATGGGCCGAGGCCCAGCCTGCGAGCCGCTCGCTTAGGGGTGTGGCCTCAACGGATACCCGGCGCTCACGGAAGCGTTCGACAGTTTCTTCCTTACGCCTGCGGATGAGGCGGATCGGAACGCTGCGGTCAATGATCGTGTCGGGCAACTTTCCGATTCCGGCAAGCGCCTTAGGACAAAAAGTGGAGAAGTCTCTCGGCTCCATCGAGACGCCGTCGCCCACCATGCGGGTGTACTTCCCGGCCCGCGAGAAGCCACTGTTGAGAACGCCGCGCAGTATTTCTGCACGCTCCT
>CAZSNH010000459.1:0-2446 GCA_964607855.1 uncultured Hyphomicrobium sp.
CTTAAACCCGCTTGGCCTCTGCCGCTCGCTGCGTTGCTGGAATCGATTACCTCTCCGCCCACCGTCACCCGAATTGGGGGCGCACTTTGGTGCGCCCCGACTGTTTAACTGGAGTTGCGACCCCGCGCAAACGGCCTAGGCAGCAGCTAGTTTTTCGGCCTGAAGGAGCAACTCGTCGAGTGTCGCGAGGCAGCCCGATCCCATCATGGACGTCGTGCGGGTCTGAGCACCCTGCCAGATCGGGAAGGCGTCCTTGAGCACGGTTTGGCCCTTTGGCGTCAGATGAAGGCCGCGACCTCGCCGGCCGGCCGGGGGATCCATGACGATGTGGCCAAGCGCGAGCAGGCGCTTCAGATTGCGTGACAGGGTTGATTTTTCAATATCGAGCTCGTGGCCGATCTCGACGGCAGTGATGCCGTCGCGGGAGGCGAGCTGGGCTAAGAGCGTGTACTGGCTCGCCGTAATGCCGAGGGGACGCATTGCATCGTCGTATACACGCGTGATGATGCGCGAGAGCTGTCGAACACGTGTTGCAAGGCACGACGAGGCTGTTGCGTCGGCGATCTCGGCGATGTGAACGGCCTCGGTCTGCGACGCCCCCTTGGGCGCGCGGTCGAGCGTCTGGGTCATAGTGCTCATAGTCTCTGCCCCTACATTTCTCATTTTTGGTCATACAACCACTGGTGATCTGATGCCGCGATTCTGGCAGAGGGGTCAAATCGTGGCAGATTAGCGTGGGAAGTCAGCGCGGCATCATCACCGTCGCGCTCGCCATAGCGGCGATGCCCTCGCGTCGTCCAGTGAAGCCGAGGCCTTCCGTGGTCGTTGCCTTGATGCCCACTCGGCTCGAATCGATTCCCACCATACTCGCCACAGCGTTTATCATTTGCTCCCGATGGGGTCCAATTCGTGGTGCCTCGCAAAGAAGCGTAATGTCGACGTTGACCACATATCCGCCGCGCCTCCGGACTCGCGAAGCGGCATCCTCAAGAAACAAACGTGAAGCCGCCCCGCGCCACTTGGGCTCGCTTGGCGGAAAGTGCTGGCCGATATCGCCCTCTCCGATGGCCCCGAGGATCGCATCGGTCAAGGCGTGCAGAGCGACGTCGGCATCCGAGTGTCCCTCAAGGCGCATTACATGGGGAATGCGCACTCCGCAGAGCCATACGTGATCTCCCGGAGCAAAGCGATGGACATCAAATCCGCTGCCGGTGCGAGATTCGAGTTCCGGCGCGTTCGCCTCGATCAACGCTCGCGCGAGGGCGAAATCGTGGGGTGTGGTCACCTTGATATTCCTTTCTTCTCCCTCGACGAGCTCTACGCTGAGGCCCGCCCACTCGGCGACGGCGGCATCGTCCGTAAATTCGAGGGCGTTTTCCGCCGCCGCGCGGCTATGTGCGGCGAGAATGGCGTCAAAGTGGAAGCCTTGCGGTGTCTGTGCCCGCCAGAGACCGGTGCGGCTTATGGTCGAGGCAATCCGATGGGCACTTCCCTCTCGCTTCAGAGTATCGGCGAGCGGAACCGCCGCGACAGCCCCATCAGCGCGGGAAAGGGCCATCAACACACGATCGATGACGGGGGCCGAGATGAGCGGGCGAGCCGCATCGTGAATGAGGACGTAATGCGGCCCACCTCGAACAAGCGACTTGAGCCCCAGCAAAACGGAGGCCTGCCGGGTTGGTCCTCCAGTCACGGGGGGTAGGAGCTTGGCCGACCGAATGTCCCGTACCGTCTGCCGGTAAAGCTCCGCATCGTCGTCGTGGATGACCACCCGCACGACATCGATGCCCACATGGGCTAGGAATGGCTCGAGGGAGCGAACGAGCAGGGGGCGGCCCACAATCTGCCGGTATTGCTTCGGCCCCTCTGCAGAACCAGCGCGGGCGCCACGCCCAGCGGCGACGATGAGGGCGGCAGTTCTCATGCCATGCTCCAAAATATCGGCGCGATACCAATGCACTGCGCCACGAAGGGGAGGGGGAATCTATGTCCCATGGAGGCTAACCCAGTAAATGCGTGAGGCAATTGTGGACTTGCAAAAATCCGGTTCGCAGGCTAGCGTGCCCGCTAGATGTGCAATAATTTTTGTTGCCTAATTATTAGACAGGCTGAGGCGTCTCGTGCGGCCAATTCAGATCGGACAGCATGTCATCCGGAATAATGTGTTCCTGGCACCGATGACGGGCGTGAGCGATCTCCCCTTCCGGCAGCTCGCCCATGCCTTGGGGGCAGGCCTGGTCGTCTCTGAAATGGTTGCGAGCCGAGAATTGGCAAATGAGCGGCCTGATGTCGAGCGGCGTGCAGTCGGCGGTGGCCTATTTCTGCGGCTTTCGGCCGGTGGCCGGCAGCGATTTCCTGCTGCGCCTGCTCTCGGCTCGCGGCCTGCTGGACGAGCTGATCCGGGACGCCAGCCGGCGCGGCGGTCCCGGTTTCATCGAGCTGCTGC
>CAZSNH010000460.1:0-2445 GCA_964607855.1 uncultured Hyphomicrobium sp.
CTATCTGAATGAGCAGATGAAGGCCATTCAGAAGGAGCTCGGCGATACAGACGAGCGCGACGACATCGCGGAATTCGAAGAGAAAATCGAGAACACTAAGCTTACGAAGGAAGCGAAGGATAAGGCTCAGGCGGAGTTGAAAAAACTCAAGCAAATGAGTCCTATGTCGGCCGAGGCGACTGTCGTGCGCAACTATCTCGACTGGTTGCTGTCGATCCCGTGGGGGATCAAGGGCAAGGTCAAGAAAGACCTCGACGAAGCGCAGAAGATCCTCGATGCTGAACACTTCGGCCTTGAGAAGGTCAAGGAGCGGATTCTCGAGTATCTTGCCGTTCAGGCTAGAACGAACAAGCTTAAAGGTCCCATTCTCTGCCTCGTCGGCCCACCCGGCGTCGGCAAGACATCGCTCGGCAAGTCGATTGCGAACGCAACGGGACGCGAGTTCGTCCGCATGAGCCTTGGCGGCGTGCGCGATGAAGCCGAAATTCGCGGGCATCGGCGCACTTACATCGGCTCGATGCCTGGCAAGGTCATTCAGTCGATGAAGAAGGCGAAGCGCACCAATCCGCTGTTCCTGCTCGACGAAATCGACAAGATGGGGGCGGATTTCCGGGGTGATCCGGCTGCTGCTCTTCTTGAGGTGCTGGACCCCGAGCAGAACCACACGTTTAACGACCACTATCTCGAGGTTGATTACGATCTTTCGAACGTCATGTTTGTGACGACGGCGAATACGTTAAATATTCCCCCGGCCCTCATGGATCGCATGGAGATCATCCGCCTCGCCGGCTACACGGAGGATGAGAAGGTCGAGATCGCCAGGCGTCACTTGATACCTGCGCAAATTCAGGCTCATGGCCTGGAGGAAGGTGAGTGGACGATCGACGACGACGCTCTGCTCATGCTCATTCGCCGCTATACGCGCGAAGCTGGCGTGCGTTCCCTTGAGCGCGAGACGGCAAAGCTCGCCCGCAAGGCGGTGAAGGAGATCCTAACCTCACAGAGCAAATCGGTACGCGTAACGACGGCCAATCTCGAGCATTACCTTGGCGTTCCCAAGTTCCGTTTTGGCGAGGCGGAGGTCGAGGACCAAGTCGGTATTGTCACTGGGCTTGCCTGGACGGAGGTCGGTGGCGAGCTGCTCACCATTGAAGGCGTCATGATGCCAGGTAAGGGCAAGATGACGGTCACTGGCAACTTGCGCGACGTCATGAAGGAGAGCATCCAGGCGGCGAACGCCTACGTGCGCTCTCGCTCAGTCGATTTCGGTATCCACCCGTCTTTGTTCGAGAAAAAGGATATTCACGTGCACGTACCGGAAGGTGCGACACCCAAGGACGGGCCGTCGGCAGGCGTCGCCATGGCCACTGCGATCATCTCGGTGCTGACAGGAATTCCGGTGCACAAGGATGTTGCCATGACGGGCGAGATCACGCTGCGCGGTCGCGTTCTTCCCATCGGCGGGCTCAAGGAGAAGCTTCTTGCAGCGTTGCGAGGTGGCATTAAAACCGTGGTCATCCCCGAAGAGAACGTGAAGGACCTCGCCGATATCCCGGAAGAGGTGAAGAAGAAGCTCAATCTCGTTCCTGCCTCGCGCATGGAGGAGGTGCTGAAGGTGGCGCTCGTGCGTCAGCCGGAGGCGATCAGCTGGGATGACGTGGCCGAAGAGGACCGCGTTTCCAAGGACGATGGGAAAGAGGACTCTTCGCGGGTAACCGCTCACTAAAATTGCGCTGCCCTCCGAGGCCGCTGATTGAGTAAACGGGCGGCGCGACGGTTTGCGTCGAAGGGGCCTTTTTTCTTTAAAGGGGGGCTATTGCGTCCCTAAGCCACGACTTTGGGGCCCATAAAACGGGCTTGTCCTCTTGACGGCCCCCATTTTGGGGGCTTTTGTGCGTTCAAGACACGAATGCTGAGCCCTGAAACTGCCGCATTCGCAAATTGGCCGATGGATCGAGGCTAACGCCCAAACCGCCGTCGACACACCCCTCAAAGACAAGGATGGAATGAAATGAGCAAGAAAGATTTGATTGATGCCGTTGCGAAGGAATGTGAGCTGACGAAAGAAAAGGCGACCGTCGTTGTGGACGCCGTGCTCGCGCACATCCGTACGTCTATGAAGAACGGCCAAGAGGTTCGCATCCCCGACTTCGGAACGTTTAAGGTGGCCGCCCGCAAGGCGCGCGAAGGCCGGAACCCGGCGACTGGCGCAACGATCAAGATCCCAGCCTCCCGCGTTCCCAAGTTTACGCCCGCTAAGGGCTTGAAGGATGCCCTCAACGCGCACTAAGACTGACGGCCGGACGGAGCGGTCTCTGGTTCGAGGGGCGCATTTGCGCCCCTCGCTCTGTTCGATTGAGACGTGGCTAGGGCGGTTAGCTCAGCGGTAGAGCGCTTCGTTTACACCGAAGATGTCGGGAGTTCGATCCTCTCACCGCCCACCAC
>CAZSNH010000461.1:0-2422 GCA_964607855.1 uncultured Hyphomicrobium sp.
GAGAACAAGGCGCTTCAGGGGCTCTACTTGTCGCGAGGCGTTTATTGCACGCAGTGCGAAGCCGAGGGCTTCCGCCGCATCACCTACTTTATCGACAGGCCAGACGTGCTTTCGACGTATACATGCCGGATCGAAGCCGACCGCAAGGAAGCACCTATTTTGCTCTCCAACGGCAATCTCGCCTCGCATGGGGTCTTGAGCGGGGGCAAGCGCCACTTCGTAATCTGGAAGGATCCCCACCCCAAGCCCTGCTATCTCTTTGCCATGGTCGGCGGCGACCTCGGCTGCCTCGGATCGTCCTTCAAGACCATGTCGGGGCGCCAGGTTGAGCTTAGAATTTATGTCGAGCACGGAAAGGAAGCGCGCGCCCGCTGGGCGATGGATGCTCTAAAACGTTCCATGCGTTGGGACGAGAGGCGGTTCGGTCGCGAATACGACCTTGACATATTCAACATTGTCGCTGTCTCCGATTTCAACATGGGCGCGATGGAGAACAAGGGCCTCAATATCTTCAACGACCGCCTGATCCTGGCTTCTCCCGAAACAGCGACCGATGCCAACTTCGAGTCCATCGAAAGCGTCGTCGCGCACGAGTACTTCCACAACTGGACCGGCAACCGCATCACGTGCCGAGATTGGTTTCAGCTCTGTCTCAAGGAAGGGCTCACCGTTTACCGCGATCAGGAATTTTCCGGCGACGAGCGCGATCCCACCGTTCAGCGCATCATGGACGTGCGCCAGCTTAAGTCGCTGCAATTCCCGGAGGATTCCGGACCTCTCGCACATCCTGTACGCCCCGAAACCTATATCGAGATCAACAACTTCTATACCGCCACCGTCTATGAGAAGGGCGCCGAGCTCGTACGCATGATTGAGACCATTCTTGGCCGTGAGGGCTTTCGCAAAGGCATGGACCTCTATTTCCAACGCCATGACGGGCAGGCGGCAACCATCGAGGACTTCGTCAAGTGCTTCGAGGATGCGAGCGGGCAGGATCTCTCGCATTTCAAGCTCTGGTACAGTCAGGCCGGCACACCGGAGCTCGTCTGCGAGTTGACGCACGAAGCACGCACAAAGACCGCGAAACTCACCATCGAACAGGTCCTTCCTGCAACCCCCGGAGACGCCAAAAAGAAGCCCTTGCATATTCCACTGCGCCTCGGACTTCTGGGGGCCAACGGAAACGAGCTTGAGCTCATCCTCGATAACGGCGCGAAGCTGGCCGACAAGGTGCTTCATATCCATAAGCGAAAGGAGACGTTTGTCTTCAAGGGCGTTCCATCTCGCCCCGTACCCTCTCTTCTTCGCGGTTTCTCGGCCCCGGTTAATCTTTGCATTGATCTCTCGGACGCCGACCTCGAATTCCTGATGGCGCACGATAGCGATCTATTTAACCGATGGCAGGCGACCAACTCCTACGCCATTCGATCGCTGAAGCAGATTTATGCGGCGCTCGCCGGCGGCAAGAGAACACAGCGCGGCACGGGCTTTGCAAAGGCCCTCGGCACTGCGGTGGCGGACCCGAGCCTCAAGGCGGCTTATAAAGCCGAGTTGTTGAAGCTTCCAAATCAGTCCGACCTCATCCGCGAGATCGCGCGCAACGTCGATCCCGAGCTTGTGCATCGGGCTCATACGCAGTTCTTGCGCCTCATCGGTGACACACTCGGGGCGCAGCTTGAGGAGATCTATGCTACGAGCACCACGAATCGGCCCTTCTCCCCGGACGCCAAGAGTGCCGGGCTGCGCGCGCTGCGCAATGCCGCCCTCACGCTTCTGACGGCGCGCGGCTCACCAGAGGACGGCAGGCGTCTCATCCACCATTTCGAGAAGGCAACGAACATGACCGATGAGGCACATGCCCTCGTCCTGCTCGCTGCCCAGGATGCACCCGAGGGCGCTCGCGCCATCAAACGTTTCCATGACCGCTGGAAGGACGACCACTTGGTCATCGACATGTGGTTTGCAGCTCAGGCGATGTCACCACTTGCATCGACACTCCAAACGGTGATGACGCTGTTGGGACATCCACTATTCAAAATCACAACCCCCAATAAGGTCCGGGCGCTGATCGGGGCTTTCTCCTTGAACAACCCTCTTCAATTCAATCGTGCCGACGGGGCGGGCTATGACTTCGTGGTCCAGAAGATCTTGGAAATCGATGCGTTCAATCCGCAGGTGGCCGCCCGCCTGCTGGGCAGCTTCCGGAGCTATCACGCACTCGAGCCAAAACGCCGGGCAAAGGCCCGAAAGGCCCTGCAAAGAGTCGTCAAGATGAAGGATCTCTCGCGCGACACGTATGAGATCGTCTCGAGAATGCTTGATGCTTGAATTAACGAATTAATATTCCGCTTGACCCCATTTAATCTCCCTCGACAGGTGAGTCGCGAATCGGTGATGAAATGGAGGGGCAATTCGCGATCTC
>CAZSNH010000462.1:0-2414 GCA_964607855.1 uncultured Hyphomicrobium sp.
CGAGGTGCTTTCGGGCGAGAAGGAAGCTGAACTCGCCGCCCACGGCATCCGCATGGGGTTTGTCGCGCCCAACGGAATAGCTGGTGATCTGGGCGGCGGCAGCCTCGAATTGATCGACATCGAGGGCGAAAAGCTCAACAAAGCGGCGACGCTGGCCGTGGGTGGATTGCGTCTCATCGACGAGTCGGGCGATCGCGTGGATAAAGCTATCTCTCTCGTCGATGAGCGACTCGCGGCACTAGGCTGGCTTTCGAAAGCGCGCGGAAGGACATTTTTTGCCGTCGGCGGAACCTGGCGCGCCCTCGCCAAAGTCCACATGGAGCGGACGAATTATCCGCTGCGGGTCATGCACGGCTACACAGTCGACACCAAGGAAATGATGTTGTTCGGCGAGGAGATCCGCAAATCGCGCAAGTTATCAGCGATTCCAGGCACGGAACACATCTCACGCCAGCGCCGCGAGGTACTCCCCTATGGGGCCCTCGTCATGGAACGCCTTCTCAAAAAGCTTGAACCTTCGGAAGTCGTCTTTTCCGTTTTTGGGATCCGTGAAGGCCTAGTCTACAGCCAGCTACCGGCACACGAGCGGATGAAGGATCCGCTGATCAGTTTTTGCGAAGATTATGCACGATTGCGCTCGCGTTCGTTCGAACACGCCCTCGAACTCTGCGCGTGGACGGACGCTCTCTTTGATGGCGAAGGACTGAAGGAGACCGATGATGAACGGCGCCTGCGTCACGCGGCCTGTCTGCTCTCGGATATCGCTTGGCGTGCGCACCCAGACTATCGCGGTGAGCAGAGCCTCAATCTCATAGCGCACGCCGGACTAGCCGGCATCGATCATCCAGGCCGGATCTTCCTGGCGCTGGCCGTCTACTATCGCCATGTCGGTGACGACGATGGGAAGGAAGATGAGCTTTCCGCGCGCCTCACGACGCTGGTAAGCCGACGCCTGCAGAAGAGGGCGCGCATCGTCGGGGCGGCGATCCGGACAGCACATATGCTCTCGATCGGCATGCCCGGAGTGATCGATGAGATGGAGTTGAGCTACGAAGGGGATAAGCTGGTGCTCCAGATTCCCGCCGCGTACGCGGGTCTCGAAGGGGAGCGTCTCGCGAGACGCTTCGAGGCTTTGGCCGAACTTGTCGATCGCCGCCCGGAGCTGCGGGTCGAACGCGACGTGCGTTGAAACGCAGAAAAGTGCTCTGAGTTGCCACATTTGCAGTTAGAGTGCCCTCGCACCTAACCATTTTTTTTAGCCGGGAAGCCCATGGCTGAAGACCCATACCGAGTCCTGGGTGTTTCGAGAAGCGCCTCGGACGACGACATCCGCCGCGCGTATTTAAGGCTCGTCAAAGAGCTGCACCCGGACGTCAATCCGTCGCGCGAAGCCCATGAGCGGTTCAAGAAGGTCGCGGCCGCGAACGACATTCTGGGTGATCCCGAGAAGCGGCGGCAGTTTGATCGTGGAGAGATCGACGCCAACGGCGAACGGCGTCGGCAATGGTCGCACCAGAGCGCAGGAACGGGGCCATTTGGACGTACAACACGCCAAGGCCAGGACGAGCCGTTCGGCTTCAACGACGTGTTCGAGGGAATTTTTGCGAACATGCGAGGCGCCGGTGAAGGCCCGCGCGCCGGGTTCTCGGCCAGGGGGCGTGATGTTCGGTATACGCTTGAAGTGGATTTCACGGAGTCGATCGAGGGAACGAAGAAGAGGGTGACCATGCCCGAGGGAGGCGTCATCGATATTGCTGTCCCGCAAGGGGTCAGCGATGGGCAGGTCTTGCGACTGAGGGGCAAGGGCGGTCCAGGGGTAGCGGGAGCCGAACCCGGTGACGCGCTCGTCGAAATCCGGGTGCGGCCACATCCCTTCTTCCGGCGTGAAGGCGACAACATACTTTGCGAGCTGCCGATCACGCTCGATGAGGCCGTGCTTGGAGACAGGATCGAGATCCCCACCGTATCAGGGCGGGTTCAACTCACCATTCCGAAGGGAACGAGTTCAGGTCAGGTTTTGAAGCTTAAGGGAAAGGGTGTGCGTAATCCTACGACGCTCGCCCTCGGCGATCAGCTGGTTTCGATCAAGATCGTCATGCCGGACAAGATTGACGACGCGCTCGCCTTTTTCTTCAATGAGTGGCGCCTCAAGTACAAATACGATCCAGGCCGAAAGACCTAGGCGGGTCGCGCTTTGGCAGCCGACTTGATGAGAAATTGAGAGGCTGCGAGCGAGAAGAGCCACAGGGCTGCCGACACGACGGGCCCAGCGGACTGCAAAACGAGGAGCAAGCCGATCGGCAGCCCGACGAGCAGCGATTCTCCCGCGGTGAAGAAGGCCAAGACTCCGCTGATCGCCGAAAAAACAAGGCCAAGGAGCATCGATTTGTCGGGAGCAAATGGTGTTGCAATGG
>CAZSNH010000463.1:0-2405 GCA_964607855.1 uncultured Hyphomicrobium sp.
TCGAGCGCCGGCTCTATCTCGTTCGCAAGGTGGTCTCGAACGCCATCCAGTTCGCCTACAAGGGCCGCGACATCGGCCACTACACGGTTTCGCTTTCGAGCCGCACCCTTGTCTACAAGGGCATGTTCTTGTCGTACCAGGTGAAGGCCTATTACAAGGACCTCTCCGACAAGCGCCTCGTCTCGGCCATGGCGCTCGTGCATCAACGATTCTCGACCAACACTTTCCCCTCATGGAAACTCGCGCACCCCTATCGCATGGTCGCGCACAATGGCGAGATCAACACACTGCGCGGCAACGTCAACTGGATGGCGGCGCGGCAGGCCTCCGTGTCGTCGCCACTCTTCGGTAATGATATCACGAAGCTCTGGCCGATTTCGTACGAAGGCCAGTCGGATACCGCCTGTTTCGACAACGCCCTCGAGTTCCTGACCATGGGCGGCTACAGTCTCGCGCACGCTGCGATGATGCTGATCCCCGAGGCCTGGGCCGGAAATCCGCTCATGGATAAGCAGCGGCGGGCTTTCTACGAATATCATGCCTGCCTCATGGAGCCCTGGGACGGCCCGGCAGCGATGGCCTTTACAGACGGGCGTCAGATCGGTGCCACGCTCGATCGAAACGGCTTGCGGCCTGCTCGTTACCTCGTGACGAAGGATGATGTGGTTATCATGTCGTCAGAGAGCGGCGTGCTGCCCGTTCCGGAAGAGAACATCGTCAAGAAGTGGCGGCTGCAGCCCGGCAAGATGTTCCTGATCGATCTCGAGAAGGGTCGTATCATCTCGGATGAGGAGCTCAAGGCGGAATTGTCCTCCAAGCACCCTTACGAGACATGGGTTAAGAGCACTCAGATCATGGTCTCCGACTTGCCGCTGCGTCATAGGCCGCCGGCACGGCGCTCGAACGTGAGCCTGCTCGATCTGCAGCAGGCGTTCGGCTACACGCAGGAGAGCCTCAAGTTCCTCATGGCACCGATGGCCGCGAAGGGGGAGGAAGCGGTCGGCTCAATGGGCAACGACACGCCGATATCGGCGCTTTCCTCGAAGCCGAAGCTTCTCCACACTTACTTCAAGCAGAACTTCGCTCAGGTCACGAACCCGCCTATCGACAGCATCCGCGAGGAGCTGGTCATGAGCCTCGTGTCCTTCATCGGGCCGCGCCCCAACATCCTTGATCTGGAGGGTATGTCGAACGTCAAGCGGCTTGAGGTCTCGCAGCCCATCCTCACCAACGAAGACCTGGAGCGAATCCGGCAGATCGGCGAGGTGAAGGACAATCACTTCTCGAGCGTCACGATCGACATTACGTATCCGGCAGAGAACGGTGCTGCAGGTATGGGCCCGGCGCTCGAAGTCGTCTGTGCGGAAGCCGAAGAAGCCGTTCGCTCCAAGGAATACAATATCATCATTCTGTCGGACCGCGCCGCCGGTCCGGATCGCGTGCCGATCCCCTCGCTGCTCGCCACTTCGGCGGTGCATCACCATCTCATCAAGCAGGGCTTGAGAACATCGGTCGGGCTCGTGGTGGAGACGGGCGAGGCCCACGAGGTCCATCAATTCTGCACGCTTGCCGGTTACGGCGCAGAGGCGATCAATCCCTATCTCGCCTTCGAGACGCTCGAGACAATGCTGCCCTCGCTCGGCGCAAATCTGACGAGTGAGGACGTCAAGAAGAAGTATATCAAGGCTGCCGGCAAGGCGATCATGAAGGTCATGGCCAAAATGGGCATCTCGACTTATCAGTCGTATTGCGGCGCCCAAATCTTCGACGCGGTCGGCCTGCGTTCGTCGTTCGTCAATAAGTACTTTACCGGCACGCACACGCAGATCGAGGGCGTCGGGTTACGTGAGATTGCCCAGGAAACCTGCGAGCGCCATGCGACTGCCTTCGGAGCCGTGCCGCAACTTGCGGAGGCCCTTGAGGTCGGTGGCGAATATGCTTATCGCGTGCGCGGCGAGGCCCATGTCTGGCGTCCCAATGTAATCGCCGATCTTCAGCATGCAGTTCGCGGTACCGACAACAAGGATGCACTCGCAGGCAAGGTTCCGCAGAAGTACCGGGACTTTGCCAAACAGGTGAACGATCAGTCCGAGCAGCTCTTCACGATGCGCGGAATGTTCCGCATTCGCTCCGCCGAGGAGATGGGCCGCAAGCCGGTGCCGCTCGAGGAGGTCGAGCCCGCGAAGGAGATCGTCAAGCGCTTCTCGACGGGCGCCATGAGTTTCGGCTCCATCTCGCGCGAAGCCCACACCACACTAGCCATTGCCATGAACCGGATCGGCGGCAAGTCGAACACGGGCGAGGGCGGAGAAGAAGCCGATCGCTTTAAGCCGATGACAAACGGGGACAGCATGCGCTCGGCGATCAAGCAGGTCGCCTCGGGGCGCTTCGGCGTCACCACCGAG
>CAZSNH010000464.1:0-2036 GCA_964607855.1 uncultured Hyphomicrobium sp.
GCGCGCTCGGCTTCTGGAAGGCGCTCGACGAGGTGTGGCCGAAGACGCGGGCGCAGCGCTGCTGGGTGCACAAGACCGCCAACGTCCTCAACAAGCTGCCCAAGAGTCTGCATGCCAAGGCCAAGCGTGCGCTGCACGACATCTGGATGGCCGAGACCCGGAGGGATGCCGAGGCCGCCTTCGACGCCTTCATCGAGAGCTACGGCCGCAAATACGACAAGGCGGTCGAGTGTTTGCGAAAGGACCGCGACGCGCTGCTCGCCTTCTACGACTTCCCGGCCGAACACTGGAAACATCTGCGCACGACCAACCCGATCGAGAGCACGTTCGCAACCGTCCGCCATCGAACGATACGATCGAAGGGATGCCTTTCCAACAAGACCGCGCTCGCGATGATCTTCAAGCTCGCGCAGGCCGCAGAGAAAAGCTGGTACCGCCTGCGCGGCCACAACCAGTTGCCGAAGGTGATCCGCGGAGTAAAGTTCAACGACGGTATCGAGGTCGTCAGTTCACATGCTCAAACCGCTGCCGCCTAATCCCATCGTCACCAAGATTCGGCAATAGCTCGGGCAACTGCTTGAGTACGCCTATTGGCCGGGCGCAAACGAAGCCAAACGTCTGATAGTGTGCGGCGAAACTCGGATCGATAACGCCGGCGCCGAGTATTTGCGTCAGCTTCAGCAGAAATTTGCACTGCCGATTGAGTACCGGCAAATTGTGATCGCGTAGGCCCGCCAGCAAATCGCGCCGAGATCAGCTCACGCGTCCGCCCAGCCCGCCGTCGCAAAGTGCGACCGGACCGGTCCAAGTCCCTGGGGCAGCGATCTTTCGCAGGTTACGCCCAGGTAGGTTGCTGCGCGCGTGACACCGACATAGAGAAACCGGAGAAACAGGCCCGGTATGCGTTCGGCCAACCGGTCGATACCAACAAAGAAGACGGCCTCGAACTCCATGCCCTTGATGTGCTGCACATCGAATATGCGCACCTCGCGAGCGTCACCGACGACGAGACCTCCCTTGTAGCCCATGACCGGAATGTTGCGTTCCTGCAAGATCGGCTGCATGGCGGCAAGCAAGGCATCGATCTTGTCATCGCCATCAACAAAAACAGCAATAGAGGGCAGCCTGCCGATGCCTCTCTCCACTTCGCAAATCCGATCCGCAAGCCACTGCGCAAGCGCACTCCCGGAAAGGTCTTCAACGAGCAGCGGCCAGGCATCCGCTTCCTCGTCGCCGCGCGGAGGTTCCGTTTTGATTGCCGAGGCCGGATCCAGAAGCCGAGCAAGCGCATCGGACAATTCGCGAAGCCGATGGCTTTGGCGGTAGCCGATCCTAATCCTGCGGACATCGATATTGATGCCAGCGGTCCGGTTCAGCCATTGAATCTCCGACTCATCCTGAAGGCCGACCGCCGTGACCCGTTGGCGCAAATCGCCACTGGCAAACCAGGACCGCAACCTTGGATGCGCGAGCTCCGCCGTGCAGCCAAGCTGCACGGCAGAGAGGTCCGTCGCTTCATCCACGAAGACCTGCATTAGGTAGCGTCCCTTGATCGTCTCTAGCCAGTCGTGCGCGGTGGAGGTTTCAAGGCGGCGTCGGTCGTGCTGCAAAAAACGACGCGCGTTGCGGAGCATGATCAGTAGCAGCACATCCACCTCATCCGGCGTGATCCTGCCGGCAGCAAAGAACGCAGACGTTTTCTCACTTGCTCTAAAGGGCGACCTTCCCGCAAGGCTTCCCGCCGAAAGCGCGCATACATCGCGGGCACGCCAAGCACAAAGGTCCGCGGCGCCCGGACGATGGTCCGCAAGCGCAAGCGTGTCGCGATATCGTTTCCGATCGCCGCGAACGGGATGTTGGAAGGAAGGCGGTCGCCGATCAATTCAAGGACACGGCCCGATTGCCCTCCGATACTCCGCCGTCCCTCGGCAGCGGCGCGCGCCCAACTGCGCAAGGCGGTCATTAACACATGGAGAGCCTGGACGCTCATATTGGCCGAACTGGTCGCGACAGGGTCCGCTGCGTCATCCGCATCC
>CAZSNH010000464.1:2046-2403 GCA_964607855.1 uncultured Hyphomicrobium sp.
TTCCAGCACGTCCGGCTGCCCTTCACCCCGAACCAGCTTGAGCTCCTCCAGGAGCTTTCGGTGCGTATTCAGCAGTAGATTGGCGGCTTTGTTGAGTTCGGCCCCGATCTCGTCGCCAATCCGCTTGATCTCATCTTGGAGCCCCTCAGATTGATCCAATAGGCGAAGCACGTCCCCTGAGGCGATTTCTTTGCCTCCGCCGAGCCTGCGCTGAAGGCTCAGAGCCTGCCTCCGGACGCGCTCATCGGTTGTCTTGAGTAGGTGTTCAAGTGCTTCATTACAGTGTCGCAGCAGATACTCCTCGACGCACGCGGCAAAATCTTCGTGCAGTTTCGCAATGCCCTAGCTGGATGGATC
>CAZSNH010000465.1:0-2396 GCA_964607855.1 uncultured Hyphomicrobium sp.
GAATGGATCGCCTACAGTCCGATGGTGCGAGCAGGACTCGGGCTGAAGGCGAACGAGCGCATCGCGGGCTTCGTCTATATCGGTACACCGATCGAGAAGCCAGACGATCGGGAGCGCCCGCTGCTTTCGGAAGTCGTGTCGCGTTTTCCGGGCTAAACCCGTTTTAGGTCAACTGTTAACCCGGCTTTTACATCCCTCCGCCATAGTGGAAGCTGACGAAGCCCGCATTGGGGCTCGAGTTGCGTTTGCTTCTGCCTGTGGTTCGGAGTGAAGGCCTTGAGTTCCCTATTTGATGTTTCTCAGCAGCTCCTGTTGATCCTCTTACTCGCGGTTTCCGGCGAGCCTGCGTTGCCCACGCCAATCCGCGAAGCGCCCGCAGCGGGGTCTTATGGGGCCGAAGGACCGTTGCATTTTAGCGAGCAGATTTGGCTGGAAGCGCTGAAAAAGGGGCATGGTGGCGAAGACTTTGAAAACGCGGCAGAGCGTATCTTTCGCACCAGCAGCGGGCGCTATTACGTGCCAGCTGAAGCCGAACGGGACTATATACTGAGCCTGCGGCAGGATACCGATATTGCGGGGTACGTGGCATTCCGCCTCGCGCAGGCCAATGCGAAGATCCTTGAAGAAAAACTTGGCCGGCCGGCGGCAGCATCCGACATCTACCTCGCTCACAAGGCTGGCGCCCAAGATGCAGTCCGGCTTCTCTCACTCGCTCAGAAGTCCCCGGAAGCGGAGACGGGCCTCATCTTCCCCGAGATCGCCGAAGTGGCACCTGAGGCGCTCTTTCACCAAGGCCGTCCGTCACGGCTCAAGGAGATTATTGGCAAACTAAAGCGCCTGACGCGCTTGCCCTCGCGTAAGGCGCCGACGACCGACGAGGCCGCTTTAGGGGCACTGCGTCCCCGTTTAGAAGGGGCAGAAGCGGAAGGAGCGCGAGCGGGCGAACTGGCGCAACTCGGCTGGGATGCCGTCGTCATCCGCGCCCGCTAGAAGCGGAATTGCTCTACGAGAATTCGCTCGTCCAAATTGTGTCCCGGATCGAACATCATGAAGAGCTCGATCTGCCGCGCGAGTTCAATCTCGACACGCATGACGTTGCGGGTTTCGAAGTGATCGGCAACCGCGCTGATCGGGCGCTTATCGTGCTCGAGGACTTCGATGGTGATCTTGGCTTTGTTGGGAAGGAGCGCGCCGCGCCACCGCCGGGGGCGGAATGGACTTATAGGAGTGAGGGCGAGAAGAGGCGCGTTGATTGGCAGAATGGGGCCATAGGCCGAGAGATTGTAGGCCGTCGATCCAGCGGGCGTCGCCACGAGAACGCCGTCGCAGATGAGCTCGTCCATGCGCACTTTGCCGTCGATCGAAATGCGGAGCTTGGCGGCTTGATATGTTTCGCGGAAAAGCGATACCTCGTTGATCGCGAGCGCCTTATGGGCCTTGCCGGAGCCGTCGAAAGCCAGCATCGATAGGGGATAGACCTTGCTCATTTCGGCCTTTTCCAAGCGCTCGATCAGGTGTTCTTCGTGATACTCGTTCATGAGGAAGCCGACCGATCCGCGGTTCATGCCATAGATTGGAACCTTGTCATTCATGAACTTGTGCAGCGTCTGAAGCATCAATCCGTCGCCTCCGAGGGCGACGATCGCATCGGCCTTCTTGGGCGCACAATTGCCATAACGCTCGACGAGTTCCTCGTAAGCCTGCTGGGCCTCCGGGACATCGCTCGCGACAAAAGCTATTTTCTCGTATTTGCGCTTCGGCTTTGGCATGCTGTGGATGGACCGCTCGTACGGTCGGCGAGATCTCAACGGACGTGGGAGGCTGGCCCAAGTGCAGGAAAACGACAAGCCCGTTTTGATTTATTCGACTTTCCCAAATCCCGAGTTAGCCGAAAGCGTTGGCCGGAGGCTCGTGGAGCAGCGCCTTGCCGCTTGCGTTAACATTATCCCGGGCATGACATCGATCTACAACTGGAAGGGTGCCCTGCAGCAGGACGCCGAAACGGTTATGATCATCAAGACGAGAAGCGCGATGGCGGACGATGCGATCGCCGAGGTCCGAAGGCTGCATACTTACGAAAATCCGGCTCTTGTCGTTATACCTGTTGGAGGGGGCTCCCAGCCTTATCTCAACTGGGTCAAGGATGAGACCGCGCGCTGACACGGGCACGAGCGAGTAATCTTGAGCCGCTGTGAAGCCTGTCGCTACCAGCCGAAAGGATTTCTGAAAACGGCGCGGACAGACCGCGTTTGATAGCCCAAACGGCGCTTGGAGTTCGCCCGCACGGGCTTGTTCGGACGCGGGGCTAGATAAGCCCGGCGGTTCCGGAGGGCCGCTGCGGCATCGGGTGTGGGCGCAGGAACGAGGGCCGCCGTGCGCACACCCGCCTGCCCACC
>CAZSNH010000466.1:0-2382 GCA_964607855.1 uncultured Hyphomicrobium sp.
AACAAGTACTTGTCGTCCTTGAAGGGCTCGTCGGAGCGGTGCTCGACCGGGGCTCCGCCAACTGCGTTGAGGCGCAGCCAGGGCGAGGCCTGCCAGCTCAACAGGGCTCCGTCGAACCGGCCGAGCACGCCACCCGTATTTCGCGTCTGCCGGCCCAGTCGCACCTCCGTACTCCAATCCCGGACCGCAAGTTCGTAATAGAGTGCCGCCACGCTGACGATTTCGTCTTCCTCGCCGCTGAAGTCATGCTCCTCCGTACCTGAAAACCGAATACGCGAACGGTAGAAGCCCGTGCTCCAGTTGCCGATGAGATCGAAGCTCGAAAGGAGAACGTTCTGATGCACGCGATGGTCATCCTCATCGTCGTTGGGGTTGGGCGGCAGGGAAGGATCGCGGACGGAATGGAAACTGTCGTCCCGAATGTAAAACTGGGAGACGCTGCCTGAAGCGTTCCATGCTGGACTACCGTCGGGTGCCGATTGAAAACCACCAGACGATTTTCGTACCGATTTCTTCGACGTCGAGGTTGAAGCGTCAACTTCCTTTGTCGCCGTCGACACTCCTGCCAGCCTTTGACGAACGCGATCTGAGCCTTCACCGCTTGGATAGCGTTGGAGGTAGGCCTCGTACGCCATCTTAGAGCCATCCAGGTTCTTGCCTCGCTGATAGGCGAGGCCCAGGAACTCCAGAGCTTCCGCACTCTGCTCGTTCTCGGGAAGCTTCAGTATTTTCGTGAGGAGCCGCACGGCCTCACCTGGTCTGTTCCGCTTCAGCGCCGCGCGTGCTTCGTCCATCCAGGCCCCCGCGTTCCTTCGATCCGCGTCCGTCAAGGCTCTGTCTGCGGCCACGGGCAGCGGAGCAGCTTTTACCGCAGCGGCCTCGCTGGCATTCTCGCTCTCGACCCGCACCTTCGCCGCCCACCCTGAACCGAACGAGCGCCTGGCAATGTCGGGCTTGCAGGTCGCCGAGGGTTTGTTCCCGGAGATGGCAACTACCACGCTCTGGAAGTCGCTCCCCTGAGCCACGCGATAGTAGACGGGCTTGTGGAACTGGATTACGAGCGAGGGACCTGCGGCCGCATCGTTCACGAGATCGATGGCCTTGATCGATGCGAGTTTATCTGCTGGCGCGCGCAGTGACTCTCGCCTGGTCATGATGTCCGCGGCCGCCTGACTAATATCGAGCGGTCGCACATTGATGCGAAGCTCATCGCCGTGATCGGGAGGAAAGTGCGACTGATAACGAATCCGGATATTGAATCCGATGCGGACTTGAGTGCAGCCGTTTCGGCTCGTGACTTCGGCCGCCGCAAGCGCGCGATCGAGCACCGGCTCTGCTGAAACTCGGGGCGAGAGGCCGAAGCTCAGCAGCGCGCAAGCAAGCGCCATGGGCCGGCGGCCGAATGTTCTGGCCAGCATCATCAGAAACCCCCTCGCGCGGACGAATGCTTGCCGGAACGTCGCGTCTTAATCGACGTCATGCTGCTATCGGTGTAGACATGGCAGGCGCCTGCACAGTCCCGAAGTTCAGCTGCGGTGTAATAGGCGGTGACCGGAGATGTATATTTCTTATGCGGTCCCTGTTTGAAATCGCCTGCATGGCAGCTGGCACAGTCCGGCTTGTAGGCCGCGAATGGCCAAGGTACTGTTTGCGCATTCGACGTATGACAGCTCGCACACGTCAGTCGTGAACCATGATCGGGGTACATTGTCGACGCGTGGCGGTAGCTGACGGTCGACCAGAACCCGGCCTGGTGACAGCTCTCGCAAGGTAGCGACGTCACGAAGTGGTTAGCCGGCTTTCCTGTGGCGGTCTGGCCGTTGTGGCAAGCGGCGCAGTTCCCGGTTATTCCCGTGTGATCCATGCGAGCGCCGGCAAAAGTAACGGTGCTCTTGTGGCACGTCTCACACGCCGCTGTCGTAGCGATATGCGTTGCCGGTTTCCCTAATGCCGTCCGTCCGTTGTGACATGAGGCGCAGTTGGTGGTAATCCCGGCGTGATCCATTCGCGCGCCTGCGAATGAAACCGTGCTCTTGTGACAGGTCTCGCAAGACGCACTGGTCACGATGTGACTGGTCGGTTTGCCTGGCGCCGTTGCCCCATTGTGGCAGGTGGCGCAACCCGACGTGATGCCCGTGTGGTTGAAAGCCGCTCCGGCAAAGCTTGCCGTGCTCTTGTGGCAGGTCTCGCAGGCTGCTGTCGTCGCAACGTGGGTCGCGGGCTTGCCGGTCGCCGTTCTCCCGTTGTGGCAACTGGCGCAACCCGACGTGATGCCCGTGTGGTTGAACGCCGCCCCGGCAAAGCTCGTTGTGCTCTTATGACACGTCTCGCTGGCTGCCGTAGTTGCAACGGGGAGCGTCGGCTAGCCGGTCGCCGTCGTGC
>CAZSNH010000467.1:0-2361 GCA_964607855.1 uncultured Hyphomicrobium sp.
TCGGCCGGGCGTCATATATGGTCTTGGTAACATTATAGAAAACGCAGCGGACTTTGCCACGACGCGGGTCGACATCACGGCCGAATGGACAGCCGATCTGGTTGTCGTGACCGTGATGGACGATGGTCCAGGTTTTCAACCCGAACTCATTGATAGCATCGGCGAACCTTACATCACGACCCGGCCGGCTGGACACAAGAAGAGTGCTGATGGGGCGGCGGGCCGGAAAGCCTCCGGCCTCGGGCTCGGATTTTTTATTGCCAAGACCCTGCTCGAGCGCTCGGGGGCCCGGCTGACGCTTGAGAACCGGTCTCCGCCCGAACACGGCGCCGTCATCCGCGTGATCTGGACTCGTGCCGCTTTCGAGGCTTCTCCGGCCGGAACCGAGCCCGAGATCGTCGGCATTAGCTGAGCATCTGGGAAACCGGCCATGTTCGGGGAGTGGTTAATTTTGCTCCGCTTTTGGCTTGGCGGGAGGCGGCTCATCGGTATACGTTTACCCAGAGGAGGGCCCACGCGTGACCGAAGATCTTTCATTCCGCCAGGACGAACTGCCTGAAGACCGCTCGCTCATCATCGTAGATGACGACAGAGCTTTCTTGCAGCGCCTCGTGCGAGCGATGGAAACGCGTGGGTTTGAAGTTCGTTTCGGGCACTCGATCGCGGAAGGCATCGATCTCATCCGCCAGAAGCCACCGGCTTTCGCGATCGTCGATCTTCGCTTAGAGGACGGGAACGGACTGGATGTCGTGGCTGAACTGGCACGGGTGCGCCCAACCGCGCGCACGATCGTGCTCACGGGCTACGGGAATCTCGCAACTGCCGTCTCGGCCGTGAAACTGGGAGCTGTCGACTATCTCGCCAAGCCGGCCGATGCCGATGAAGTGACCGATGCCCTGTTGGCCCCGCCCAATTCGAAGGCTCCTCCACCGGATAACCCCATGTCGGCGGACCGGGTGCGATGGGAACACATCCAGCGCGTTTACGAGCTCTGCAATCGCAACGTTTCGGAAACGGCGCGCCGCCTCAATATGCATCGGCGCACCCTGCAACGCATCCTCGCAAAACGCGCGCCGAAGTAAGCAGTTGTTGGCGTTCCGGGGTCGCAATTCAAACTTTTGGATCGATGATTCCTGCGAGGGCGGGGTTTGTCAGCGCCGTGAGGCGCAACGCAGCGTGGCGCGCGAAACTTTGGGTGAGTACCTTGCGACGCGCTCCAGCGAGGCGGGTTTCCGGCGCATCGCGTATAATTTCTCCGCCAAATCGATCCGCGAGAATGAGGCCAGTGACGTCAGGCAGCACGTCCTTTGGGAAATCGGGCTTGACGGCGAAAAACAGGCAGTCACTGAAATCCCGGTATTCGGGCCACTTCTGGTCGGCGCGGAAATCGGCGAGGCTCGATTTGATCTCGACGATCCAGATCTTGCCTGCCTCGTTGAGGCCGATGACGTCGGCCCGCCGTCCGTTGGGCAACTGGAATTCTGTCACGGACGCAAACCCGTGCTGATAAAGAAGGCGCTGAACGCCGCGCTGGATCTCGAGTGCCGCCGCCGATTGGCGCCCATCGACCAGTGGCCCGCCTTCGTCAAATCCCTGTTCGGTTGCCTCGGGCGTCATTTGTCCGCCATCAACCAGTTCGAATTTCCAAGCACTATTGTGAGGTTTGGACTATGCATGCCCCGTGGGCGTAGTTGACCGGCCGCTCTGGACCTAAGCCCTCGCAACCAGGATGCCAAACTCGGAACAGGCTAAGAATAGATGTTTTTCAAGCGGTTGTACAAGTGATAGCCAGAGACCGCCTTCGAGGTTGAGGCCAGTGCGGAAGTGGCCGGGCTGGCTCGTGTCCCGTCATTGCCGGCCTCACAACTCAGGCGCGAGACGGATCCAGCATCCCTCGGCTTCTCGTCGACTGCCGAACTGGAATTGGGGTCGGGTCTCATCGGGCAGAGCCGCGCCTTAAGGGCCATTGAATTCGGCACCTCGGTCGATGCCCGAGATTACAACATTTTCGTTATGGGCCCGCCGGCCTCCGGCAAAAGTACAGCCGTGCGCGACTACCTCAAACAAAAAGCGGCCAAGGCGCCTGCGCCAGCCGAATGGGTCTACGTCAATAATTTCGAGGATGCGAACGCGCCACGCGCCCTGAAGCTGCCCCCTGGACGCGCCAAGGCGCTGGCGCGGGCCATGATTGTGACGATCGAGGAATTGCGCACGACTCTGCCCGCTGCATTCGAAAGCGAGGACTTCCAATCGCGCAAACGCGCCATTGACGAAGGATCGCGTGCCCAGCAGGAAAATGCCTTCGAGGAGCTCAATCGCAAGGCCACCGAACAGAACATAGCTATACTCCGGACGCCGATG
>CAZSNH010000468.1:0-2356 GCA_964607855.1 uncultured Hyphomicrobium sp.
GTAACAGGCCGTTCCGCTCGGCTGTTCGTAAGGCTCGAGCGGTTTCACGTTGTGCACGATTCCCTCGAGGAGCACGAGCCGAAGGTGATAGGTTTCTGGCGAGGCCAGCACCTCTCTGATAGGGACGGGCGCATCCGTAAAGTTTTCCGCCGCGACCGGACCGCAGAGGGCCACAGCACAACAGAGACCGATCATGCTCGCGCCCGCAATCACCCATTGTATCCGTACCCAGTTCGTCATGGCGGATGCATTGTACCATTCTCCCGCGTCTCGCCCATCTCATCCTTCTCGCGCGACGCACCCCGCTATAATCGCCGCACTCGTTCACAAGGTGGAGGAACCGAATGACCATCGACGATTCGAGAATGAATTCCTACATCACAGACAGCCGCGCGCGCTTTGAAGAGATGCTGGGTCAGGCCGTGGAGATTCCCTCGATCAGCATGGATCCGAAGCATGCGCCGGATATTCGGCGCATGGCAGAGTTGGCGGCGCAGTGGTTGCGCAGGCTCGGCGCGGAAGCGCACATCGTCGAGACGCCAGGCTATCCGGTGGTGTCCGGCGGATGGACGACCGACAAGCAGCACCCGACGGTGACGATCTACAACCATCTCGATGTGCAACCGGCCCAAGAGCCGGAGTGGCGACAAGCGCCGTTCGCATTTCGCAAAGAAGACGGCGTCTATCGCGGACGCGGCGCAACGGACGACAAAGGGCCGGCGCTGACCGCCCTGTTTGCCGCGAAGTACGCCATCGACCAAGGCGTGCCTCTCAACATTCGCTTGCTCTGGGAGTTGGAAGAAGAGAACGGGAGCCCCAGCTTCGCCGCAGCGCTCCGCGATCACGCGCACATTCCGCGGCCCGATTCCGTCGTCGTCTCCGACACGATTTGGATTTCTAAAGATCGACCGGCCATGCCCTATGGCCTTCGAGGCCTGGCCGGAGCGCGCTTGGTCCTGCGGACCGGCGAAAAAGATGCGCATTCAGGGTTGACCGGCGGGGCGGCGCGCAATCCACTGGCCGAACTCATGGATGTGGCGATGGCCTGCGTGGACGCCAAGACCGGCCGTGTGAAGATTCCCGGTTTCTATAAGGATGTGATCACCACGACGAAGGCGGAGATCAAGAGCTTCCTCGCGTCCGGCTTCCGAGTGAAGCGATTCATGAAGGCCTATGGGTTTCAGTCGCTGCGGACCGCGAAGCCTGCGGAGGTGCTCAGCCGCATCTGGGCCATGCCGACGTTCGAGGTGCATGGCCTCACCGGCGGCTATCACGGGCCGGGAGTGAAAACGATCGTGCCGGGCTATGGCGAGCTCAAGATCAGCATGCGGCTCGTGGCAAACCAAAAACCGGAAAAGGCGTTCGATTTACTTAAACGCTATGTCGCCAAGGTGAATCCCAACGTAAAGGTCGAGCGGGAAAACATGTTGCAGCCGTTTCGCGGGAGCTTCGACGGGCCGTACGTCGAGGCGGTAAAACGGGCCGTGAAAGCGGGCTTCGGGAAAGAACCGGCCTTCATTCGCGAAGGCGGTTCGATCGGCGCGGTCGTCACTATGCAGAAAGTCTGGAAGGTGCCGATTCTCTTCATGGGCCTGAGCCTGCCCGAGCACGGCTACCACGCACCGAACGAATACTTCGACTGGGGGCAAGCCTCCGGCGGGATGAAAGCGTTTGTGCATTATTTTACGGAGCTGGCGAAAATGGGGCGTCAGTATGGCACCCGCGTTGGTCCTGTGCTCCCGAAGCAGAGGAGGGGGTAGAGGCTGATGATCTTCTGTGCTCGCGCAACGCGCGGCCTCAGAAGGCCCTCGTTGGACGCGCGCAGTGGAAGATCATTCAGCCCCCACCCCTGAAGATATAACCAGCAAGCTTGGAGGGATCATCTGTAATCTCGCCCGACGGCCGCAGTGGGACCAACACGGGTGCCCTACGAACGGAGATAGAGTGTTCGGCAAGACGCCCGCAGTTGGGGATCAACCAGGCCGCCCTACCAACGAGGCGTAGGGTGCTCGGTGTCTTGCACACTTTGCACCGAGAGAGCTACAGGTAACTAACTGTCTCTGGTCGGCAAGTGCGGAGCCCGTTCCTCCGCGCAATTCGCAACGCAGGGCGCACCATACCTTATTGATGCGTCGAGAAACTGGAAGATGAGGTAGGGACTAAGGGATCTGTTATCGCATACAACGCATTGGGCCGATGCAGAAAGAAAAGTAGCAGTATGGCTTCTTGCTACATCTGGGGGGTTAATAACGAAGCGCACAAGGGGTGTATCAATCAGTCCCGCCTGTATGAGGCATTAAGAACTTCGCTTAGACAACACCTTCTTGCTTAGGACGTTACGAGCGCAATAGGTCTC
>CAZSNH010000469.1:0-1184 GCA_964607855.1 uncultured Hyphomicrobium sp.
GCTCGAACTCGTCCTGATCCTTCATCGAGGATGGGCGCTTCACAAACACCTGCCGGTGCACGGGCTCCACAGAGCGGACCATGTCCGAAAGGCAGGAGTTGTCGACCGGCACCGAGCGCCAACCGAGAAGTTCGAGACCTTCCTCTCTGAGACAGCGCGACCAGACACGCTCGCAATGCGCCTTGAGCCGCCCATCGGCCGGCATGAAAATATGTCCGACACCGTAGTGGCCGGCTTCGGGAAGGTCGAACCCGGCCTTCGCACATTCCTCCTTCAGGAACGTGTGCGGGATCTGGATCAGAATACCGGCTCCGTCGCCCGACAGCGGATCGGCACCTACGGCGCCGCGATGCTCGAGATTACGGAGCATGTCGAGAGCGTCGGCGACGAGGCCGTGCGATTTCCTTCCCTCCATGTCGGCGATGAAGCCGACCCCGCAAGCATCTTTCTCGAATGAGGGATCGAAAAGCCCCTGAGCCTCGGGACGTTCAAACTCGATTCTGTCGCTCGGTCTATCAGTCATGTTCGGACCTTGGGTGCCCTTTAGGCGATACATTCCTAGCATCGGATGAGTTTGGTGAAACCTAAGGACCGCTATTCTCCGGTCCGCCTCAGTTTCCCAGCGCGCGGCATTTGAATTCTTATGCGCGCGCCGCGCTCTCTGTTCGTTTGAGACGTTTCAACAGCGAGCGACTGGCGCTTGCCGAAGTTCGGGCATGAACGGCCTTCAAACTGGCTCTCGAAATGACCGGCCCTGACACGACGAACGTCTCCCGCAAAATATAGGCCCTCGCCGATCGACGCCGCGGGCCTCACCTCCCAATCCGGTTTCCGTCAGTCAAACAGCCCGCCGCGGCCCATAATGTCGCCACAAAGGACAGGATTGCTGACCTTTTAGGGCGAATGTTGCAGATTTCCGGTGCAGACTCAAGCGCGATTCCTAGTAAGCTTGCCAACCCGGTAAGGTCCGGATATCGGCAGACTGCCGCTAGATGATTGGCCCTCGGCTGTGTTCGGGCGCTCGCCGCATCTAGGCAACACTCAACCACCGAAAGCTCGAAAATTGCCGAAATTTCTCGCGAGCAGTCTCTCCGCCCTCTCTCATCGCAGACTGGCGCTCGTGATCACGTTGACATTTTTCCTGTTAATTCTGCCCGACTTGGTTTTCCACCTGGCCGGCTTTC
>CAZSNH010000469.1:1194-2353 GCA_964607855.1 uncultured Hyphomicrobium sp.
TGTGCGCAAACCCGAATCGGTCTTCCTTGCCGCAGTATTCGCTCTCACGCTTTCCCTGATCGAGCAGCGGCGATTGAGGCTGTCGGCCATCGCCTTCGTGATTTTCAGCCAGCTGTTATGGTTGGGGTGCATCGCCTATTTCGGCAAGGCGCTGAGCCCGGAGCAGATCCTGTTGTCGACAACAGAGGCGGCCGACATCACGAGCGGCATCCTGGACGGCATGCGGACGCTGTTACCAGCCATCGCCATGATCGCCGTGACGGGATCACTGCTCTTCTGGCTGCATTGGCCCCCCTTGGACCGCTCCGCATTGGGTCCACTGTCAACGGTCTGGATCTTCGTGGCCGTGCTTATCGGCTGCGCCGGCTACTGGCTGGCTCACAAACGCGCCGCCATACTGGTGCCCGGGGCCCAGACTTGGTCCGGGTTGGGCCCTTACCACGCACTTGTCGGGGCCGCCAGAGCGTCCATTTCGAAGGTCTCTCCGCCGGCCGGCGTCGAGATCCGCGACCAGATCGTGACCAGAATTCCCCTCGCCGACGAGCCGGTGACAGTGGCCGTCATCATGGGAGAGGGCATCACTCCTTCGCGCCTCTCCCACTTCGACTACACCGAAAAGACAAGCCCGCGCCTCGACGCCTGGAAGATAAGCCCGCCGGCCGGTTTCGAACTCATTTCCAAGGTCGGCTTTGCCGGCGGCGTCGCGACCCTGGGCAGTGTTCCCTCTTTCCTCAAACTCGCGTACTGGCCGGTGGAAGCTGAACTTAGAGGGCAAAATCTCTTCGATCTGGCGAAGGCACAGGGCTTCAAAACGTATTTCCTCTCTGCTCAGAGCCGGCACTTTCTCGATGTAGCTGGCGGGGCCAGAAATGCCGAATTAGTTTTTGTCGAGCAAGGCAACAGGTCGATTCTGGACAAGAAGCACGACGACGCACTTTTGGATCTCGTCCGTGAGATACCGCACGAAGCCGCACGGCGCTTTGTGTTTGTCCACCAGCGCGTGAACCATTCCAACTACACATCACATTGCACCCACCTTCCCAAGGAAGAGCAAAAGCCGCTCTACACGACGAAGCCGGCAGATGCTTCGAACCAAGCCCGGCGACGTGCCGCTTATGAGAACGGACTGAAATGTTGGGACCGCAACACCACTCTCCTC
>CAZSNH010000470.1:0-2347 GCA_964607855.1 uncultured Hyphomicrobium sp.
ATCCCCGCCCCCTTCCCAAAGGAAATTACTTACTTAACAGCAATTCCTACGCCCTGCTCAAACGGCCTAAAGTGCGCCGGTCTACAACAGGACCGGCCCTAAACGCACCTCCCAATTCGCGTTGGGTACAACTTGACCGAATTTTGAAAGCGGCTTTTTAGACCTTTCACCTACAAACTCTCGAGAGTTTCGGGCGGCTTGACATGACCGATCGCGCAGAAAAGACCAAAAACGAGGCAACAGACAGAGCGGCCGACAAGCGCTTTGCGAAGCGCAGGTCTTTAGGAACGCCAGCACTCATACATCACCCCACCTTCCAGCAGCCGATGTCCTGCCTCGTCCGCGATTCCTCTTCGACGGGAGCATTGATCGAACTGGCACCCTTCGAGGGGATGCCCATTCACGTGTTGACCCGGTTTCCGCGCGAATTCACTCTGACCATTCCGCTCGAACGCATCGCCTTTGAATGCGAAGTCGCATGGCAGAAGGATATGACGCTCGGCGTTCGTTATCGCGCCCCGGCACGCATACTCGCCAAGCCTGTTCGATCGAAGCCGAAAACCGAGCCCACCCACGGCCTCATGCTGTCGGTTCTGAAAAAGGCGGGGATCTCCCTCGCCTGATGGCGCCCATTCCTCGTAAAACGTTTCAATCTCCTCAGGGTCCTGGACACTTCTTGCGCTCCTCGGTGGCCTTGATCATGCCAATGTCGCGCCGCTCCCTGTCCGTCAGCTTGAGATCGGCCTCGGACCTAACGGAGCAGTTCACATTGCCGTAGGACTTGATTTCCTTCTCACCCTCAAAACAGAGGCCAGCGTCGTGCAGGATCTCCGTCCGCCGTTGCCATAATTCCTCGCAGGTGAGGCTGTCGTAGCCCATGGCGCGCGCCGCGGACGTACTTGCGAACGCAATCGCTATTGCAGCAGAAAGCCTGATCGATTGCAGCCACACGACTCGAAGGTTCATTTCCAACCCCTTGCCTTCCAGGCCCCTCGATATTGTTTGCATACTCGCAGGGCGCATCATCGGTCCAATGATGATCTGGTGGCACAACGGCCCCATAATCGCTGAAGCCAATCACAATAACGGAGATCTGATCCTCAAACGAGTCGGCTCTGCTCGACGGCGGCTGCAATGAACGAACGGAAAAGCGGGTGTGGCTCGAAGGGACGCGATTTCAACTCGGGATGGAACTGCACGCCGATGAACCAGGGGTGGTCGGGATATTCAACCGTCTCGGGAAGGAGGCCATCTGGAGAGAGACCGGCGAAACTCAATCCGGCGCGCTCGAGGCGATCTCGGTACTTGGTGTTGACTTCGTAACGATGGCGATGGCGCTCGGAAATCTGCGTCTCTCCGTAGACTTCGGCGATGCGGCTTCCGGCGCTGAGACGGGCCGCATAAGCACCAAGCCGCATCGTCCCGCCGAGATCGCCCCCTTGGCGGCGCTGCTCAAGCTCGTTGCCACGCATCCATTCGGTCATGAGACCGACGACCGGCTCTTCCGAAGGACCAAACTCGGTCGAACTCGCTTTCGTAATGCCGCATAGATTGCGCGCAGCCTCGATGCAGGCCATCTGCATGCCGAAACAAATACCGAAATAGGGCACGCGCCGCTCGCGGGCAAATTTCGCCGCCATGATCTTGCCTTCGGACCCACGCTCGCCGAAACCACCCGGTACGAGAATGCCATGCACGCCTTCCAGATAAGGTGCCGGGTCTTCGCGTTCGAAAATCTCGCTCTCGATCCACTCAAGTTTCACTTTGACCCGGTTCGCAATGCCGCCATGAACGAGTGCCTCGATGAGCGATTTGTAGGCATCCTTGAGGCCCGTGTATTTGCCCACGATCGCAATCGAGACCTCGCCTTCTGGATTGGCGATGCCGCGCGAGATCATCTCCCAGCGCGACAGATCCGGCTTTGGGGCCCCCGTGATGCCAAACGCGTTGAGCACCTCACGATCGAGCCCTTCCCGATGGTAGGCGAGCGGTACGTCATAAATGGAGGCCACATCGAGAGCCTGAATGACTGCTTCCTCCCGCACGTTACAGAAGAGGGCGATTTTCTTGCGCTCGCCGCGGGGTACCTCCCGGTCGGAACGGCAGAGCAGAATGTCGGGCTGGATACCGATTGATCGCAGCTCCTTCACGGAGTGCTGTGTCGGCTTGGTCTTGAGTTCGCCAGCAGAGGGAATATAGGGCACTAACGTCAAGTGCACGTAGACAGCTGATCCGCGAGGCAGTTCGTTACCGAGCTGGCGGATAGCCTCGAAGAACGGCAGGCCCTCGATATCACCGACCGTGCCACCGATCTCGACAAGCACGAAATCGACGCCCTCGTTGCCCC
>CAZSNH010000471.1:0-2344 GCA_964607855.1 uncultured Hyphomicrobium sp.
AGATACCTGATGAGACCTCTCGCTTGGCTCATGGCTGGACTGAAGTATCTGGGGCTGGCGCTGTTCGTTGCCTGGGCAGCGTTGGCAATCTACTTCTCCAACCTTCCGTGGCCAAGTGCGCGTCTTTTTCTGGCACTTGCTTTCACAGCATTCGCTGTTTGGGCTCTCTTGCTGTCGAAAAACAAAAAGGCCCTGCCGGCCCTTCTTCTTGCCTACGTTGGCGTCATCGGTTGGTGGATCGCCATACCTCCGTCGCAGGATCGCAACTGGCGGCCGGAGGTCGCCGTATTGCCGCGGGCCACGATCGAAGGCGACCGAGTGCGCCTCACGGGCGTACGCAACTTCACCTATCGCGACGTTCGCGACTTCACCGTCCACCACGAGGAGCGCGAGTATTCGCTCGGCCATCTGACCGGTCTCGACTTCTACGTGTCCTACTGGAGTGAGGGCCTAGTGGGGCACACGTTCGTGAGCTTCATATTCGATAACGGGCCGCCGCTTGCGATCTCGATCGAGACCCGGCCGGAGGTCGGGGAAAGCTTCGACCCAATCGCCTCCCTCTTCAAGCAATTCGAGCTCATCTATGTGGTTGGGGACGAGCGGGACCTGGTCGGCGTGCGCGCAAACCATCGCCGGGAGACCGTCTACCTCTATCGCCTGAATACATCCCCCGCGGACGCGCGCCGGTTGCTTCTCGTCTATCTCGAGCGGATCAACGAGCTCGCTGACCGGCCGGAGTTTTATCATCTGCTCACAAACAGCTGCACCATCACCATCATCCGCTATGCCAATGCCGCGGGGCGTGCCGGCCGCTTCGACATCCGCCATCTGTTGAACGGTCTGATCGACAGCTACCTGTACCACTCGGGTCGTGTGGACACTTCCCTTCCGTTCGAAGAGCTGCGGCGGCGCTCACTCATTAACGCTGCAGCCCAAGCCGCGGAGGGTGCGAGCGATTTCTCAGAGCGCATTCGCATTTCGTTGCCTACGCCTGTTCGCTGAGCTTCAAAGCATTAATGGCATGGCAGTGCACCCTCGCATTTGCACAACACATTCACCGCACTCGCGCAGTCCACTACTGCTCGCTGCAAATTGCCAATTCTTCACCTGACCGAAATGCGGCCGTAACTGTGCAAGCACTAGGGTGCGCCACCGACGAACAGGTTCGTCAGATTGGAGCCCTCACATGTCAACTCAAAATTACCCCCACTCGGCCGGTCGCGAGCAGCCCATGCCGCGAACACGTCTCGCTGCCCTGAAGGCGGCGCCGCTGGCCCTCGCTGCCGGCCTCATACTGGCCGCCTCGCCGCTCAGCGCTCAGATGGCCTTCGCCGCAAAGGAGGCTGCGCCGACAGAGCAGAAAGAAAAAGTCGCGCAAACCCGAGGCTGGCTCGGTGTCGCGATCCAGAATGTCGATGACGACACGGCTGCTGCGCTCGGACTACCCGACACCGCTGGAGCGCTCGTTAAGGAAATTGCTCCCGACAGTCCGGCGGCAGGCGCAGGTCTGCAGGTGCATGACGTTATCCTCGCACTCGACGGTACCAAGATCATGGGCGGCGATCACCTCGCGAGCACGGTCGCAGGTCAGGCGCCGGGCACAACGATTGAGATCAAGGTCTGGCGCGAAGCAAGAGAGCAATCCGTAAAGGTCAAGCTCGGAGAGCCGCCGAAAGCCGAGGATGACGGCAGCACGAGCGAGCAGGGAGCCGCAGGAGGTACAGAAGGACGGCTTGGTATCAGCCTCACGCGTCAGACAGCCGGCGAGGGTGAGAAAGAGGCCGTCAAGATCGCTGAGGTTGATCCTAGCTCCGACGCCGCCAGGAAGGGCCTCATGCCGGGCGACATCATCTTGCGCGTGGGCCAAGAAGCCATCTCGACGCCAGAACAGGCGGTGGAAGTCATCAAGGCCGCGAAGAACAAGGGTCTCAAGGCCGTGCTGCTGCTCGTCAAGTCCGGCGAGGATACACGCTCCATATCGGTGCGGTTCGGAGCGTGAGGCAGCCGAGTGAGCCGGGGTCGGTCGGACGAAGTCCTCAGCGCCGCTCCCGCCACTCGACAAGCTCGGCGACCGGCGCCGCATATCATCAAATTCATGGATCGAGAGGCACCTCAATATCGCCTCTTGATGGCCTGATCGGGTCCGCAGGAACGTCTTGGTTGCCACCACGCGCCTGCGGCCCGAGAGGGTCCTAACATGCGCCCGCAATTGTTTCTGGGCGCCCTTTTTGCGGACTCCAGGATGAACGCCTCTCGGCAGCAACAATCTGAGCTACCTCCGTCCCAAGGGTCCGGACTTCTCAGTGATCGGTCTTTTTCTGCCAGGTGGCTTCGCCTGAAATGT
>CAZSNH010000472.1:0-2313 GCA_964607855.1 uncultured Hyphomicrobium sp.
CCGAATCAGTTCCGCGAAGCCGTCGAGATGGGCACCACCCGTCACCGCACTTCTGGCCCCACGATCCCGCTCTCCGGACTTTGCGCCTTGGGCCTTCGCCTGTCGCGTCCGAGTACGCCAGAAGTGCCGGACGGCACTCCGGACCGCTCTTGCAAGATCCTCTCGCTTCGTTGCCATCGTGCTCCGCCTACTCCTTGTGGACCCGGATCTCGACGGCGGAGAAAAGGCCGGTGGTCTCGTCTCGTATTCGTCGCTCGGCCATATCGAAGTAGTGGGCGTCGACCTCGCAGCCGATGCTGTGCCGACCGCAACGCGCCGCCGCGGCGCTCGTTGTGCCTGTTCCCATGAATGGATCGAGCACGGTGTCGCCGACGAAACTGAACATCCGAATGAGCCGTTCAGCCAGTTCCGCAGGATAAGGGGCGGGATGGTCCCGCGTAGATGCCCCCGTCAGTCCGGTCCAGATCTGCTGGAACCACCGCTGGTAGTCATCCGTGGAAATGACACTTAGCACCCGCTCCGCGAGCGAGGGCTTCCGGTAACCGCCCGGCTTTCGTTCCATGAGAATGAACTCGATGTCGTTCTTGATCACCGCGTTCGGCTCGTATGGTTTCCCGAGGAAGCCTGCTCCGCCGTTCTCGACCTCGTAGGCGGCGTTCGCGATCTTGTGCCAAATAATGGGCGCGAGGTTGTCGAATCCGATGCGCCGGCAACGCTCTTGAATTGAAGAGTGGAGCGGCACCACGGTGTGTCGGCCGTCATTCTTGCGCCGTGAGAGACAAACGTCACCGACGACGCAGATGAGACGGCCGCCAGGCACGAGGGCGTTGAAGCAGTGCATCCACACTCGGTCGAGCTCGACCAGGAACGCCTCGTAGTCCGAGACATGGCCTAGCTGGCCGTCGGAATGGCGGTATTCCTTGAGGGTCCAGTAGGGGGGCGATGTCAAGACGAGATGAACCGAATGTGGGCTCAGATCGCCGAATGAACGCGCATCTCGAAGGAAGAGGCGATGGGTGGTTGGGATCGAACGAACGGCATTGTCGATGAGACTCATCAAACGCGTGTCCTTGGCGATAGCCGGGATCGCTGTTTGCGGGTTCGCAAGCGACCGCAGCTCCTTGGGGACCCATTCCCTGAGATCGTTGGTGCGTTCACGTGCGGTCATGCTCCGAGCTTGATTCAACGCGATGTGCCTCCTCGTCCGATCATGCAAGCTGATGCCATCCGAGCGCTCAGCTACTCGTTCCGTTCTGCCGTCCAACGTTTGGCGTAACCGGGCTAATAAAGCAGAGCGAGGAACGAGCAGTGCTTTATTGGGTCCGCGTTGACGCCGTTGTTGGGCGACCGATTGCTCACCGCTATTTGCACAATTCGATCTCGCGCGAGTAGACGAGTCCGATTAAACGGTCTAGTTCTGCAGTCATAGCCGCCAGCTCCGGGACACGGAGACCTTCATGTACCACTTTGCTTCTGGCGCTATATGCCTCTTCGCCGACCGTCAAGTCTTGGTCTGAGAAACCGGCGTCGCGTAGCTTTCGCCTGATTGCACGGCGGCTGGACTCCCGTTTGAGATTCCGAACCTGACCTAAGAGCGAATCTTTTAGCGATGCGTCCTCGATTTGGGTTTTGTCAATCAGCGCGGATAGCTTGTTAATCAGATCGATCACCTCACTTGCGAATTCTCGCTGTTCAGCTAATGCTTCTAACGCACTAACCAGAAGAATAAGTTTCGCGCGGTTGTCCGACTCAAATCTCGCGGAAGCGCACAATTCCATTGATAGCAGAAGGCGATATGGAGCTTTCAACAACTTACGGAAGCTTTCCTGAAGTGCCGAAGTGAAATCCGATAATGTTAAGTACCCTGTAACAGAGCCAAAGCCTTGCATTGTGGCGCCACGTGAGGCCGTGCGGTCCACTACTCGACACGGTAAAGGCGTATCAGGCCAAGATAGCCTTAGTCCCCATTGTCGATCTATCGCGACCTTCAGTAGGGCGCAAGCCAGTCGTTTGCCAAGCTCTTCAGCCTCGCATGCAGTTTCCGTTGCGTCCAACGTGAAGCGATAACCGGTAGCGCCGGCTTCTTGCAGATTCGGGTGGATGGCTTGCTTCTCTAGCGTCAGGACTAGATCTTCTCCCCATGGCACGCAAACGGAATCGGAATCCAAATCCTTGAACCCCCAGACGCTGTTCAAGACGAAATCGACCTTAGTCGACCAGCTATACACGTGAGGTTTTGCCGATATATCGTCTGCCGATGTCATCGTTTCCCGTTCCGTAGAATCTGTTACAAGCGCGGGCGCATAACGCTCC
>CAZSNH010000473.1:0-2297 GCA_964607855.1 uncultured Hyphomicrobium sp.
TTTCCGCTTATCACAAGGGGCGCGGCTCCATCGTCATGCGCGCGAAGGTGCAGGTCGAGGAGATCCGCAAGGACCGTGAAGCGCTGATCGTTACCGCCATTCCTTATCAGATTAACAAGAAGCTGCTGATCGAAAAGATCGCCGATCTGGTGCGCGACAAAAAGATCGAGGGCATCTCCGACCTCTGGGACGAAAGCAACCGCGAGGGCATGCGCATCGTCATCGAGCTGAAGCGGGATGCGGTGGCGGACGTTGTGCTCAATCAGCTTTGGCGCTTCTCAGATCTGCAGACGACGTTCGGCGCCAACATGATCGCGCTGAACGGAGGCCGGCCGGAACAGATGAATCTGAAGGACATGATCCATGCCTTCACCTCGTTTCGTCAGGATGTTGTTTCTCGGCGCACCAAGCATCTGCTAGCCAAAGCGCGAACACGAGCCCACACTCTCGTCGGCCTAGCAATAGCGGTTGCCAACATCGACGAAGTGATCAAGCTGATCCGCTTCTCGCCGTCTCCGGCCGAGGCAAAAGTGCAATTGATGGCTCGTGACTGGCCGGCAAAGGACATGGCCCCTTTGATCGAGCTTATTGCCGATCCCCGGCATAAGCTCGCGGAAAACGGCACCTACAGGCTGTCTGACGAGCAGGCGAGCGCGATTCTTGAACTGCGCCTTTCGCGTCTCACAGCACTCGGCCGGGACGAGATCAGCGACGAACTCAAGAAGATCGCCGAGGAGATCAAAGATTATCTGGCAATTCTCTCTTCGCGGGCCCGCATTGTTGAGATCGTCAAGGCCGAACTCACCGCGCTCAAAGACGAATTCGCGACACCTCGAAAGACGGAGATCGTCGACGTCGAAGGCGAAGTTGAGGACGAGGACCTCATTCAGCGAGAAGATGTCGTCGTCACGGTCACGCACAAGGGCTACATCAAGCGCGTTCCGCTATCGACCTATCGGGCACAGAAGCGTGGTGGGAGGGGGCGATCAGGTCTCTCGACGCGGGAGGAGGATTTCGTCACGCAGATCTTCGTCACCTCCACGCATACGCCGGTGCTGTTCTTCTCCTCTCGCGGCATGTGCTATCGGATGAAAGTCTGGCGGCTGCCGGCCGCGACGCCGCAATCGCCCGGAAAGGCCCTCGTCAATCTGCTCCCACTTGCCGAAGGCGAGACGATCACTTCAATCCTGCTGCTCCCCGAAGACAGCGCGACCTGGGGCGATCTCGAGCTCATGTTTGCAACGCGGAGCGGCAATGTCAGGCGAAACGCGCTCGCCGATTTCGAAAACATCAATCGCAACGGCAAGATCGCCATGAAACTCGACGAGGGCGACCGCATCGTCTCCGTCGGCATCTTGAGGCCGGATGACGACGTGATCCTCACGACAAAGCAGGGACAATGCATCCGCTTCCTCGCCAAGGAGGAGGTGCGTCTCTTCAAGGGCCGCGACAGCGATGGTGTGCGTGGCATAAAGCTCGAGGAGGGCGACGAGGTCATTTCCATGGCGCTTCTTGATCACGTCGAGGTAAGTGCCGAAGAGCGTGCCGCCTATCTTAAGCAGGCTGGTGCCATGCGCCGCGCTCAATTGGGCGAAGAGATGGAACCGCAGGCCGAGTCGGAGGAAGAGGAACAAGTTTCGCTTGAGGCCAGTCTCTCACCGGAGCGTTTTGCGGAGCTCGGAGCGAAGGAACAGTTCGTACTAACGGTTTCCGAAAGAGGCTTCGGCAAGCGCTCGTCTTCGTATGAATATCGGACGAGTGGGCGCGGCGGAAAGGGCATCGTGGCCATGGTCGTCAACGAGCGTAACGGCCCCCTCGTCGCCTCATTTCCTATCGAGCATTCCGATCAAATCATGCTTGTGACCGATGGCGGGCAACTCATCCGGTGCCCAATCGATGACGTTCGCATCGCGGGGCGCAATACGCAAGGTGTGCGCATTTTCAAGACGGAAAGCACCGAAAAGGTGGTCTCTGTCGAGCGGATTTCCGAGGACAGTGAAGGGGACGATGTCTCATCGGTCGAGGACTGATGCGCCCAGCCATTGTCTGCAGCGTGGTTCTGGCGAGGGGGTAAAACGGCGCCCCGTGGAGCGACTAAGACGGGGGCATAGATTGCGTCCACAACTCTCCTTAGCCAATCTGCTGTGGCTCGCCTTGCCGATAAGCAGTGATCGCAGGTACAAAGCCTCATGGCCCGCATTGGCTTCTATTCCGGTTCATTTGATCCCGTGACACTCGGACATACCGATGTCATTCGGCGGGCGGCCGCATTGGTGGACAAACTCGTCATCGGCGTT
>CAZSNH010000474.1:0-2295 GCA_964607855.1 uncultured Hyphomicrobium sp.
GGATGACGGCAGGCCGAGCGCTGGTCGATCCCTTCCGGCAGCGTGCGCATCTCCGCGACGCGGTCGGAAATCTTCTGCCCGAGCAGCATGCCCCCGCCGCCCGGCTTGGCGCCCTGCCCGACGACGACCTCGATGCAGTCGGCCTTGCGCAGGTCATCCGGGTTCATTCCGTAGCGGGAGGGCAGATACTGATAGACGAGCGTTTTTGACTGGCCGCGCTCTTCCGGTGTCATGCCGCCGTCGCCGGTCGTTGTAGAGGTTCCGGCAATGGTGGCGCCGCGTCCCAACGCCTCTTTCGCATTGGCAGAAAGTGAGCCGAAGCTCATACCTGCGATCGTAATCGGGATCTTTATCTCCACCGGTTTCTTGGCATGACGCGTTCCGAGAACGACGTTGGTGCCGCACTTTTCGCGGTAACCCTCGAGCGGGTAGCGCGACATCGACGCGCCGAGGAACAAGAGATCATCGAAGTGCGGGACCTTGCGCTTAGCCCCGCCACCGCGAATGTCATAGATGCCGGTCGTGGCCGCACGCCGAATTTCGGAGAGCGTGTATTCGTCGAAAGTTTGGGACATCCTGGGCGTAGTCGGGGGGTTGTGATACGTCATCAGTAAGCGTCCGCATTGTCGATGTTGAAATTGTAAAGCTTGCGCGCAGAACCGTAGCGTTTGAACTCGGTCGTCTCGACGCCGGAAATTCCGGCACTGGCGAGAAGCCTGGCAAGAGCCTCGTGGTGCTCCTTGCGCATATCCTTTTCAATGCAGTCCGCGCCTAGACTCTTCACCGAGCCGCGCACGAAGATCTTGGCTTCGTAGATCGAATCTCCGAGCGTGTCCCCAGCATTGCCGAGCACGACCAAGTGGCCGGACTGGGCCATGAAAGCCGACATGTGCCCGATGTTGCCCCTGACCACGATGTCGATGCCCTTCATCGAAATTCCGCATCGCGACGAGGCGTTTCCTTCGATAACGAGTAGGCCGCCCCTGCCGGTAGCTCCGGCGTATTGGCTCGCGTCGCCTTTGACGATCACACGCCCCGACATCATGTTCTCAGCAACGCCCGGACCGGCGGATCCGTGAAC
Organism: uncultured Hyphomicrobium sp.; assembly: GCA_964607855.1. GTDB lineage: Bacteria > Pseudomonadota > Alphaproteobacteria > Rhizobiales > Hyphomicrobiaceae > CAZSNH01. The sequence goes on from CAZSNH010000474.1 coordinate 1,082, forward strand.
AGTGATGCTGGCCTTCTTATTCATGCCCGCGCAGTAGTAGCCGACGCTGCCCCTGATATCGATGCTGATTGGTGCATCCACACCGACGGCGACGGCATGGGCTCCGCGTGGATTTATGATCTCCCATTGGGGCTCGTTGGTGCCGTCGGTTTGGCGGTGCAGGTCTTGATTGAGTTCGCGCAGGCTGGTTTGAGCCAGATCGATCTGCCGCATGATCATCGCTCCCAGAAATAGACGGTCGCGGGCTCGGGCTCCCACACCTTGGCCTTCTCAATGTCCGGTAATTCAACGAGTGCGCGATATTCTGATCCGAATGCGACATACCTGTCGGTCTCGGCCATGATTGCGGGCTTGCAGGCAATCGGATCGCGCAGAACGCCGAAGCCGTTCTTGGTCCCAACCACGAATGTGAAGAATCCGTCGAGATCGTCGAGGGACTTCTGGAGCGCCTGGCCGAGATTGAGGCCCTGGTTCATGCGCCACGTGAGGTAAGCGGCCGCGACCTCGGTGTCGTTCTCCGTTTCGAACGTCATGCCGTCATGCTTCAACTCTCGGCGGATGTTGTTGTGGTTTGAGAGCGAGCCGTTATGGACGAGGCACTGGTCGGGCCCGGTCGAGAAGGGATGCGCGCCCAAGGTCGTAACCGCACTTTCCGTCGCCATGCGCGTATGGCCGATGGCATGTGTGCCCTTCATTTCCGAGAGCGCAAATCTATTCGAGACGTCGGTCGGGTAGCCCACTTCCTTATAGATCTCAATGACGTCGCCCGAACCCATGATGCGAAGACCGGGCCGCAATTTCCTGATGGCCGCACGCGCGGCTGCAAGCTTGTCGGAGGGCAGCAACAGTACAGCGTGTGTCGAGCGCACAGAGATCGTGACCTTGCCTCCGATCTCTTTCGAGATGGCCTCGGCGAGCCCCGCAAAATCCTTATCAGGTTCGGCGGATTGAACAGTGATTTTCGATTGGCCCTTCGCAGGCGGCCCGTAAACGGCAAAGCCTGCCGAATCGGGGCCGCGATCGCACATGGTCGCTAACATGGTTGAGGTCAATTTTCCCAGGTTGGACTCAAGCGACTTGTCCTTGAGGAAGAGGCCGACAATTCCACACATGGTTGGATTTCTCCAGACGAAGGCTGCGGCTCAAATTACTAACAATTGAGGTCAGGGATTTCAACTGTCATGAAAGTATTTTTAATTTGAGAATAGATCCTG
>CAZSNH010000475.1:0-2290 GCA_964607855.1 uncultured Hyphomicrobium sp.
GCGCGCGGCAGTTCGGCAGCCTGCACGGTAAAGGTCATATCGGTGTTCTTGCCATCGGAGGCGACGTTCTGAACGATCATATCAACGTTGATGGACGCTTCTGAGAGCGGCCCGAAGATGCGCGCCGCGACACCCGGCTTGTCGGCCACCTTGAGGAGTGTGATTTTGGCCTCATCCTTGGCATAAGCGATGCCGCTCACAACCTGCTGTTCCACGATCTCATCCTCGTCGCAAACGATTGTTCCGATATCCTCGAGTTTGGCCATATTGACGGGCGCCATGGCCTCAGGCGCAACAAAACTGGACAGCACTCGGGTCCGCACGCGGTGCACCATAGCGAGTTCAACCGAACGGGTCTGCAATACTTTGGAGCCGGAGGATGCCATTTCGAGCATCTCCTCGTATGAGACCTTAGGCAGCCGGCGGGCCTTGGAAACGATCCGCGGGTCGGTGGTGTAAACGCCGTCGACGTCGGTGTAGATATCGCAAACGTCAGCCTTGATGGCTACGGCCACCGCAACTGCACTTGTATCCGAGCCTCCGCGCCCGAGTGTCGACACTCGGCCGCTCTTGGGTTCAATTCCCTGAAAGCCGGTGATAACCGCCACTTCGCCTGAGTCGATCGACTTGCGAAGCTCCGCGCCGTCAATGCCGGATATGCGGGCCGCGCCGTGAGCAGCACTCGTTTCGATTGGAATCTGCCAGCCCTGCCACGATCGCGCCTTGATCCCCATGCCCTGCAGCACGATTGCAGTTAGGCCAGCCGTAACTTGCTCGCCTGATGCTACGACGGCGTCGTACTCGCGCTTATCATGAAGTTGGGAGGCTTCATTAACCCAAGCGACAAGCTGGTTCGTTGCCCCTGCCATCGCGGAGACGACCACGGCGACTTTGTTGCCGGCATCGACCTCGCGCTTGACGTGGCGCGCGACATTCCTGATGCGCTCCACGTTGGCGACGGAGGTCCCGCCGAATTTCATCACGACAACTGCCATTCCCGCGTCCTGCTCTCGGATGGGGCTTCCAAATTGAACACTCCCGCAGAGAAAATCATAAAGCTTCGCAATTGAGCGGCAGCAGCCGCTCGCAGAGCCGTCCAACGCCTCGGGAAAGTTCACGTTCCGGGCACTCATACCGGCATCGGAACAGATGCGCAACAGCGCCTTTGAGATGGCATGCCCAATTGATTTGCATAGCCCCTCCCGCCGGCGGTCCATAATCTGGGAACGCGCGTAACAGATTGACATTAATAAGATTGAGACCACCAATGCTGATCAAGATGACGAAATCCCAAGGACATTCGGCAAAGCCCCGAAAGGGAAGTACTCCGACACTCGACCCGGCTGAGGTCGAGCGGTTCCGGAGGATGGCGGAGGAATGGTGGGACCCCAGGGGCAAATTCCGGCCGCTCCATCAAATTGGTCCCGCCCGCCTGGCGTTTATTCGCGAGGCCGTACTCTCCCATTTCAAACGCGATGGGAAAGGCCTCAGGCCCTACGCGGGACTGACATTCGCCGACATCGGTTGCGGAGGCGGACTGATCTGCGAACCGCTAGCCCGGCTCGGCGGGACGGTCACCGGCATAGATCCCGCAATGCGCAATATCGAGATTGCCAGGCTCCATGCCGAGGGCCGGGACTTTACTGTCGACTACCGTCCCATGACGGTTGAGGAACTGGTTGCCGAGGGCAATACCTTTGATTGCGTCACATCACTCGAGGTTATCGAGCATGTGCCGGACCCGGCGGCTTTCATCAAAGAGTGTGCTCGCCTCGTGCGGCCCGGAGGACTGATGATCCTTTCAACCATCAATCGCACGCTCAAGGCCTATGCACTCGCCATAATCGGCGCCGAATACGTGCTCGGCTGGCTGCCGCGGGGCACCCATGACTGGCACCGCTTCATCACGCCCGAAGAGCTGTCGGGATTTGTGAGAGCCGCAGGCATGGCCCCGCCGCGCCTCATGGGATTTACCTATGATCCGCTGCGTGATCTGTGGCAGCTGGATCCGAACACGAGCGTCAACTATCTCGCCTCTTGCGCGAAACCAGCTCTAGGTTGACCGTTCGCCGACTGAGTGAGGAATTCTCACTGCAGCGCACTATGGATAGGAACGTCTCACCCAGCTGAGTAGGACTATTGGCAGCTGGCAGAAGCCATTGCAGCTCGTGCACTCCCTCAGTAGGCTCGTTCTACCAAAGAACAAGTCCGCCGCGCTTAAACCGCGCCGAGCAGGACCACCCGGGGAAATGCTCATCCATGAAAAACAAGGTCATCACGGCCGATCAGG
>CAZSNH010000476.1:0-2282 GCA_964607855.1 uncultured Hyphomicrobium sp.
CGAAACGCTTCAGGACCCGTTCACGATCTTTTTCGCTGATGCCAGGTCCGCGGTCCCCGACGCTCACTTCCGCCAGGCCGTCTTGTGCCTTGACGGCGACCTCAATGGGCCCGCCATTGCCGGGGCCACCTGTATGCGCCGCATATTTGATGGCATTATCGATGAGGTTGGCGACGGCCTGAGAGATAAGGTGGCGATTGGCCGTGACGTTCGCAGTGTCCTCAGCCGCAATTATGAGATCGAGTTCGGCTTCCTCGGCAACCGGCTCGTAAAGCTCGGCAACATCCCGGACCAGCTCCGCGAGATCAAAAACGGCGACATTTTCATCCACAGCCCCCGCTTCGAGACGGGCCACGAGAAGAAGTGCATTGAAGGTCTTGATCAGCTCGTCGGCCTCTTCGAGCGTATGCTCGAGTCCCTCCTTGTAAGCCGCCGCTCCGCGCGGATCGCGAAGTGCACTTTCGGCCTTGTTCCGAAGCCGGGTCAAGGGCGTCTTGAGATCGTGCGCAATATTATCGGAGACTTCCTTCAAACTCGACATTAGCTGCTCGATGCGTCCAAGCATAGCATTGAGATTTTGCGAGAGGTCATCTAGCTCGTCGCCGTCTCCTGTAACCGGTATGCGGCGCGTCAAGTCGCCAGACATGATCGATTTGCTGGTATCGGTAATCTTGCCGATGCGGGCGAGTACGAGCCGGCTCACCGCCAAGCCACCAAGCAATCCTGCAAGTGCGAGCAATCCGAATCCAACAAGGAAGATCTTCCGGAGTTTTTCGGCAAATTCCCGCTGGTCCTCGACGTCACGTCCGACCAAGAGCTTGGCCCCACCGACATCCTTGGCAATTGCAACCGCCAGATGACCATGGCCCGTGGGATCGGCAATATCAGGTGCGTACCGGAAAACGCCGCCGCTCGCCGGATCGACTTCCGGCGGAAAGCGGGAGAGGTTGCCGGCCAACTTGCGCCCTCCTTTATCCGAAAGATAGTAGAGACCGCGCGACGTCGCCGCGCTCCGGGCAGCAATCGCTGCGCTCAGCCCTTCGAGACCGCGGCTCGCATGTTCGGCTTCAAACGTGCCCGTCTCGGACTTGAGCTCTGCGAGCACTTGACTGGTCAAAACCTGATTGGTCTGCCAGAAGATGAGCGCAATAATGAGTGCCGCAGCGATGAGGAAGGCGGCCACCGTCATGGCGGCCAGCCGGAAAGCGGTCGACTTGAAGGCGCCGCCCAGTTTATCCAGCGCCGTCACGTATCATGTATCCCGCCCCGCGCACCGTATGCAGAAGAGGCTTGTCAAAGTTCTTGTCGATTTTGCTCCTTAGCCGCGACACGTGGACGTCGATCACGTTCGTCTGCGGGTCGAAGTGATAATCCCAGACGTTTTCGAGCAGCATGGTGCGGGTGACAACCTGGCCCGCATTCTTCATGAGGTACTCAAGGAGCCGGAATTCGCGCGGCTGGAGAATGATGGCTTCGCCCCCGCGTGTCACGCGATGCGACAGGCGATCGAGCACGAGATCGCCTACGACGTAACGCGTTTCCTGTTCGCCGGGCACCGAACGCCGGCCAAGAGCCTCGACGCGTGCCAAGAGCTCCGTATAGGCATAGGGTTTGGTGAGATAATCGTCGCCCCCGGCGCGAAGCCCCTTCACCCGGTCGTCAACTTCGCCCAGCGCCGAGAGAATGAGAACGGGCGTTTTGCGTCCCTCGTCCCGCAACGTCTTCACGATCGAAAGCCCATCGCGCTTCGGCAGCATGCGATCGACGATCACGACGTCATAGAGTCCCTCCTGAGCCATGGCGAGCCCGCTCTCTCCGTCGAACGCGAGATCAGCGGCATGACCACTCTCTTTTAGCGATTTTTGGAGGAAATTGGCCGTCTCGCGGTCGTCTTCGATCACAAGGACTCGCATGGATGGTATCGTCTCGCGGCTCGAATCTGGACTTTGTAGGAACATGATATTGCACCGATCCTTTGAAAACGTCGAGGCGGCCCGCCCGTTTCCGGAAGAGCCGCCCCTGCTTCACTTCTCTCATTCACGCCTTAGCTCTTGGCGAAGCGGACGGCCACGACCCGTGTCTGATCCGAGGTCTTTACCCTCAAGAGAACGGCCTTGAAGCCCTTGTCCTTCACCTTCTGGATAGCATCGGCGACTTCGACCGGTGTGGAAACTTCCTTACGGTCGACCTCAAGGATGACGTCGCCGGACTTGAGGCCCTTCTGCGCTGCATCCGATTCGGGATCGACTTCCGCGATCGCCACACCTTCCTCGTCGTCGCCC
>CAZSNH010000477.1:0-2270 GCA_964607855.1 uncultured Hyphomicrobium sp.
GGGATCCCAGCGCCTGCGAAGCGCAAATTTGGCAGTGTTACCAGTTTCGCTAACAGCTCGTTCTAATTGCGGGGCCGCGAGTACGAGGATTGCAGCAACCATTTCTTGCGTAGATCCAAATGATTGTCGGCGTGCTCGGGGCTCAACCTCGGTTTCCGCCTGCCTGCGCGCGCCGACGTAGGGCTTCCGAAGAGGCGGGGCGGAAGCATGGGCGGTGCTCGCTGGCGTGGGGTCAGAGTCCGAAGAGTTTTACGCGACCCGAAAGCCGAGGGCACGAGCCTTGCGGCGCCGGAGCGCTTCGATTCGCAAGATGCTCACTCAGCACAGGGGGCGCTGGCCCGGGCCAGGCATCCGGCTTCGCCGGTGACTGGCCGGGGTATGGGGGCATCGGAGGAGCGCCCGCACCGCACGGGCCCCCATATCTGATGGCCAGCGGAAGACGCGCCGCGGCTGCAGCCCGAGGACAGAGACCCTCAGAGCCTCTGCAAGGCGAGTGACCGAGGCAGAGCACGCCTGGCACGCCCCCTTGCCACCACAAGTCCAACTGAAAATGGGCGCACGCAAGGGGCGTGACAGGCGCTCAAGCGGTCGGAGTGCGACGATTACGGGCCTTGTGCCTCGAAGAAGGTTCGAACGCGCTGCAAGAGGGACCACCAAACCGCACTTCGTGCGTACCGCCCGCTCTCTATCGTCTTAATCGTAGTCACTCACGCGCGGATACATCCCCCCAGTGATACTGTTTTCCCGCCGCACCATTTACAGTACAGTAGATTGTCCTTCTTGCTCGCGCCGTGCCTTCCTTCGGACGGGGTCGATTCTTTTCGACTCTTCAGGCTTTGATGCGAAAAGCTTCAGGGTCGGCATGGGCTTGGCGCGGACTTCGCTGAAGGAGCGGGGTCACCCACACGAAAGCCTGAAGAGCCTCTTTTCTTTGCGGCGGGCCACTGGCCGAGGAGTATCTCACGACTCTGCCGAGACAGCCCGATCAACAGGAGCCGGCCCGTGCCGTTTCGACTTGAAGACGCGCGAAGGAGTCACGTATGCTTCGCGAGAGCCGTGATGGCGGCCAGCCCGAGGCTTCACGGGCTGGCTAAGGCACAGAGCCTGGGAGCATCGTCGAGGAACGTAGATGCGCGACAACGAGAAGAGCTATCGGGCGTTGTTAGACGTCACCAACGTGTTGAACTCGCAGCGCGACACCAATAGCCTGTGGCGCGCCATCACCGAGCAGATCCGCCAGGTCCTGCCCTGGGAGCGCGCAGGCGTCACCCTCTACCATCCGGATACCGACTCCTTCCGCTTCTACGCGGTCGAAACCACCATGCCGAATCGTGTGCTGCAGCGCGATGCGGTCATCCCCAGGGTCGGCAGCGCCGTCGGTTGGGTCTATGACCATCGAACTATTCATGTGCGACCGAACCTTCAGCGCGAGCGGATGTTCATGGAGGACCACTATTACGTCCAGGAAGGGCTGGGGCGGATGATCAATTCGCCCTTGCTGGTCGGGGAGTCTTGCATCGGCACGTTGAACATCGGGAGCGTGCAAAGCGGGGAACCGGACCCGCAGGATCTGGAATTTCTGCAGCTTGTCGCCACCCAGGTCGCCTATGCGATCGACCATGTCCAGGCATACGAACAGATCGACCGGCTTCGGCAGCAGTTGGCGCGTGAGAACGAGTACCTGGTCGAGGAGCTCAAGTTGACCCACAACTTCGGCGCGATGGTCGGCGTCAGTGCCGCCTTTCGCAAAGCCCTCGCGCAGGCAGAGGCGGTGGGGCCGACCGCCACGACCGTGCTGGTTACAGGAGAAACCGGCACCGGGAAGGAGTTGATGGCTCGGGCTATTCATGAGTTGAGCCCGCGGCGCGATAAGCCGTTCATTCGCGTCAATTGCGCGGCGTTGCCGATGGGATTGGTGGAGAGCGAATTATTCGGTCATGAGCGCGGCGCCTTCACGGGGGCGGACCAACGCCGGCCCGGCCGATTTGAATTGGCCGACGGGGGCACGCTCTTCCTCGATGAAATCGGAGAGATGCCGTTGCAGGCGCAGGCCAAGCTGTTGCGGGTGCTGGAGGACGGGTTGGTGGATCGCGTCGGCGGCACGCGGCCCGTTCCGGTCGACGTGCGCATCATCGCCGCGACGAACAGCGATCTGGTCGCCGCCGTCGGTGACGGGCGGTTCCGTTCGGACCTCTATTACCGGCTCCATGTGTTTCCGATCGTGCTGCCGCCGCTGCGGGAGCGTCGAGAGGACATTCCGCTTTTGGCGG
>CAZSNH010000478.1:0-2261 GCA_964607855.1 uncultured Hyphomicrobium sp.
TGGGGCATGCATTCACAGCCATTCGCTTCGGCTGCCGCGTTCCGACAATGGGCATTGCCGTGATGGTCATGGTGCCGATGCTTTACACAGATGTTTCGGACGCGTGGCGCCTCAAAGACCGCCGTGAACGCTTCTTCATCGGAGCCGCTGGTGTCATCGTCGAAATCGCGATCGCATGCCTGGCAACATTCTTATGGGTCTTTTTGCCCGAAGGCGTAACGCGTAGCGTCGTGTTCGTGCTGGCGACCACAAGCTGGATCATGAGTCTGGGCTTGAACCTCAATCCATTTATGCGGTTTGACGGCTATTATCTTCTCTCCGACATGACCGGCATCGACAACTTGCAGCCGCGGGCGTTTGCCATCGGCCGCTGGAAACTGCGGGAGCTGCTATTTGCACCCCGCGCTCCGTGTCCCGAAACGCTACCTGCTGCGACGCGCCGCTGGCTGATCATCTATGCCTGGGTGACGTGGCTCTATCGGCTTGTCATTTTCACCGGCATCGCTCTTCTCGTTTATCACTACTTCTTCAAGGCGCTTGGCATTGTGCTTTTCGCCGTCGAAATCTGGTTCTTCATCGCATTGCCAGTTGTGAATGAGGTCAGGGAATGGCGTCGCTCAAGCTTTCAGAACATAGGCCGGGGGCGCATGCTGGTGAGTTCCTGCATTCTCGCATCACTCATCCTTCTGTTCATCTTCCCGTGGTCGCAGGCCGTCTATGTTCCCGCCGTAATCGAGGCGAGCGATACCGTGAGGATTTTCCCGCCCCGTCCGGCACGCGTCGAAACCGTTCATGTGGAGGCGGGTCAGGTCGTCGAGAAGGGGGCGCTCCTCGTGCAACTTTCTGCCCCCGACATCGATAGTGAAATCCTTCGCACGGAAATAGAGCTGAACGGGACGCGACTACGGCTCGCAAGGACGATGTCGGATCTGCGCGATAAGGAGCAGCGGCTCGTTCTCCTGCACCAGTTTGATGCCCTCCGGACAAAGCTTGAAGGCCTCGCGAAGGAGAAGGAGGAACTTGCCGTTCGGGCGCCTGTGGGAGGTACGATCCTCGAGTTGGACAAGAAGCTCCATCCCGACCGGTGGCTTTCGAAGGATGCGCTGATTGCGGTGATCGGGGCCCAGACGAGCTTTGCCGCGCGCGGCTACCTGGCAGAGGAGGATGTCGCGCGAATTAAGGTCGGGGCCGAAGGCGTCTTTGTGCCGGATGATATTTTGCGCCCTACCTATCCGGTGAAGGTGGCAAACATCTCGCAATCCGGGTCGAGTGCGATCGAGATTCCGGCGCTGGCCTCCGAATATGGCGGCCGGATTGGCGTTCAACCGGATCCGTCCGGTCGGTTGGTGCCGGTACAATCGCAGTTCCTTCTGGAGCTTGCGGCGCTGGGCCCGGCGGAAGGAAAACGCGAGCAGGAGGTTCGCGGGCTCGTCAAGCTGGACGGAGAGCCGAGAAGTTTCGCTGGCCGGGTCTGGCGGCAGGTGGCGCGCGTGCTCATTCGCGAAAGTGGTTTCTGAAATGTGAAAGAGAAGCCGCGAATACATTCGCAAAAATTCATTCGTCGTTATTTTGAGATTAAATATTAGCTTTTTGGAAAGCGTCAAATCGATCAATTTTGGGGCGGTCAATAGACTATTTAAAATGAGTTGGAAATCTGATGTTCCGAATTTGTTTCTTCTTACAGACGGAATTCGATTTATCTGACTGAACGAGTGCCAATTTAGACCGGCTTAACCTACTTAATGCGAAATTTGGAAAAACCGTGGGCGGCCTGCGCCCGCGGTGCGGCCGTCGTATGCGTAAGCGGGTTTGTGATGAATAAGCACATCAAGTGGGGTACCGGCCTTCTGAAGAAGACGCTTCTTCGGGCCGACGCGAATCTGGCGGGACAGCTCAAATCCAGCATCTCTTATCGGGTACTTGAAGCGCGAACGGCATTCGATGCAGCTGCGGCTGCAACAGCCGCGGAAGCGACCCAGAACAGTTCCTCGAACGACAGCGGAGATTCGGCTCCCTCTCAATCCGAGGGAAACGCCAACGATGCAACGGCCTTCTCCGATCTGGCGTCGGTGGCATCGTCTGTGCCGGACGTATCGGAGAGCAATTCCGCTGTCGTCGTATTCATTGATACGTCAGTAGCTGATCAGAGCGCGCTCATCTCGCAGATCGAGAGTGGCGCCGAAATCGTGCTTCTCGACTCGACGCGCGACGGTGTCGAGCAGATGGCGGAGTACCTGCAGGGCAGGTCTGGCGTCGAAACC
>CAZSNH010000479.1:0-2253 GCA_964607855.1 uncultured Hyphomicrobium sp.
AGAAAAAGCGACGACGCACGACTGAATTCCCATTTCGATTTGAAACTGGTCCGATGCCATAGCAGCAGTGCGGCGCCCAAACAGTGGCCGCAAAGTTACGATGTGCGATTTTTTGAGGCCGGGGTAAATTCTGCCACCGGAGCGCAGCTAGTGGCTGGCAATGCCGCCGATGGAGCGGAACGTCGCCAGAACCGCCACCGGAGAGACGTCGACGGGTAGTCTCAAGAAATCGCCTTTTGAAGAGAGCGCCTTGTCGAGGATCTTGTGAAATTCGTCGCGGTCGACCTCGACCGTTCCGAACTGGCGCAGGTGATCGGTGACGAACTGCGTATCGAGCAATGTGAAGCCGCCGTGAATAAGCCTGGCTATCAGGTGAACAAGTGCAATCTTCGAAGCGTCGCGCTCGAAGGAAAACATGCTTTCGCCGAAAAATGCGGCGCCGAGTGCGACGCCATAAAGGCCGCCTACGAGCCTGTTGCCATTCCAAACCTCGACAGTGTGGCAGTGACCCATGCGGAAAAGTTCGCGGTAGAGGTTGCGGATACGCGCATTGATCCAAGTGGTGCGCCGGCCCGGCCGAGGGGCGGCGCACCCGTCGATAACGCCGTCATAGTTGTTGTTGACCTTCACCTTGAGTGGGGTCGTGCGGACCGTTCGGGCGAGGCGCCGCGGAATGTGCACGTCATCAAGCGGCAGGATCCCGCGATGCTGCGGCTCGATCCAGTAGAGAGCCGGATCGTCGGCGCTTTCGGCCATGGGGAAAATTCCGCAGCTGTAGGCCTTCAGGAGGACCTGCGGAGTGATATCGATCAGGATGTCGTCACGTGAGGTCACGACAATCTAGCCTCCTCGTCGATTAGCCGGCCCCCCGGGCCGGCCGCGAGAAAACCAATTTATGTCTTTCCCAGATACTTTTCGAGCCAGTGAATGTCGTAAAGTCCGTTCACGATGTCCTGATGCCTTACGAGCTCAATAAAGAGTGGAATGGTCGTTTCAATGCCATCGATCACGAATTCGGAAAGCGCGCGCCGCAGCCGCATCATGCACTCATTGCGGTTCTTACCGTGTACGATCAACTTTCCGATCAAGCTGTCGTAATAGGGGGGGATGCGGTAGCCCTGGTAGGCTCCTGAATCGACGCGCACGCCGAGGCCGCCCGGCGGGTGCCAGTAGGTGATCTGCCCCGGAGATGGGCGGAAGGTCTGCGGGTTTTCGGCATTGATGCGGCATTCGATGGCGTGGCCAGAGAAGGTCACTTCGTCCTGTGTGTACATGAGGCCCGCACCCGAGGCGACGCGGATCTGCTCGAGCACGAGATCGATCCCCGTGATTGCTTCCGTCACCGGATGCTCGACCTGCAGACGCGTGTTCATTTCAATGAAATAGAACTCGCCGTCTTCGAACAGGAACTCGACAGTGCCGGCGCCGCGATACTTGATCTCGCGCATCGCACGGGCAACGGTTTCGCCTATTTTTTGACGGGACGCGGCATTGAGGGCGGGTGAAGGGGCCTCTTCGAGGATCTTCTGGTGCCGGCGTTGCAGCGAACAATCGCGCTCTCCGAGATAGATCGCATTTCCCCTGCCGTCACCGAAGACCTGGATTTCGATATGGCGGGGTTTGGTCAGATACTTCTCGATGTAGACCGAGTCGTTTCCAAAGGCGGCCTTCGCCTCCGCCCGCGCGGTTGAAAGCGCAAGTCCAAGGTCGGCCGACGTGTGGGCCACCTTCATGCCGCGCCCGCCACCGCCAGCAGTCGCCTTGATGAGCACGGGAAAGCCCATGTCCTTGGCGATCTGCATTGCCTGGGATTCGCTTGTGACAGCCCCATCCGAACCAGGGACGACGGGAATTCCAAGGCGCTTTGCCGTCTCCTTGGCTTCGATCTTGTCGCCCATGATGCGGATGTGCTCCGACGTCGGGCCGATGAAGGTTATCTGGTGCTCCTCGAGAATCTCGGCGAAACGGGCGTTTTCCGACAGGAATCCGTATCCGGGATGAATGGCATCCGCTCCCGTTATCTCGCAGGCCGCCAGCAGACGGGGAATGTTGAGGTAGCTTTCGGATGCAGGCGGCGGGCCGATGCACACACTTTCATCCGCGAGGCGCACATGCATGGCGTCGGCATCGGCGGTTGAGTGAACGGCAACCGTTGCAATGCCGAGCTCCTTGCATGCCCGCTGGATACGCAGTGCAATTTCACCCCGGTTTGCGATCAGTACTTTGTCGAACATGCTTCGCTGCCGGTTTTTT
>CAZSNH010000480.1:0-2251 GCA_964607855.1 uncultured Hyphomicrobium sp.
CTGGAATAATTGGGCCGCGATATCGTCAAGATCGGCGTTTCCGAGTCCGTGCTCCAGGGCGAATATTGGAAAGCTAGACGTGACACGTGTTGCCGCGAGGGCCGCAAAATGTCCCTCCAGATGCTCCTGCCATTTGTCTAGGGGCATCACCGGCATTTCCGCTAAACTCCTGCTAGCTTCCTCTTTCCTCGTCCAGCGCTTTCAATCGATGAGCGCAACATGCGGGTCTGATTGCCAAACAATTCTATAAGATTAGCTGATGACCATTCGCGAAATTCCGGTCGCCGTTCAGCGCGGGGTAACATCCATCTGTTCACAGCCAGTTCGGCAATCTCTGCTGCGGACAGCAAAGAGGATAAGTTCGGTCGGCCTTTGCCGGTCTGCAGGATTTTCGCGGCATTGCTGGCTAGGGCACAAAAGAAGACTTCACGCTGGATCCCGTGCCGCAGCATGTCCTCCTTGAATCCGAGTGCCGAAAGCGCCGCACGCGTCGTTCGCAACCGCCAGTTCGGTCCTTGGCCAAACCGATGCAGATCCGCATATGGATGATCGATGGTGCGAAGGTAGTCACGCAACTCGGCGAACAGGCGGTCTGGAATGTGGAAATGCCCCCATCCGCCGGTGTAGCCGATCGATTCTAGATACGAGATACCATCGAGCTTGAGGCGGTTATATACCGACGACCGTCCCATCGATGATGACGTGGTAATCGCGAGCAGGCGCGCTTTTTTCTCCTGTTGCGATATGATTCCCGTGGTCCCGCCATAAGCGGTCGCAAAATCATCATACAGGTCGCGGCTTCGCAACAGGCAGGCAACCAGCTTGCCACCGAGTAGGGCGTTATATGGTGGCAGGGCGCCGAGCACGTAGGCATCCATGATGTTGACGAGTCGCGCACTCCGATCATGCGTATCCCAACCGATCAGTTTGTCCCGGACAGAGAGGTTGAACACTGGATCGCCGATGGCAATCAGTCCCATCAACTTGCCGTTTTGTTGATCCCACACCAGGTAACGAAGGCGCCGACCAAATCCGTTTGAGACGGGTACGGACCATGTTAACGAGGCCAAACGGAAAAGGTCGCCTTCCAGGGTTCCGGCATGGACGCGTTCGAGGACGGGCGAGATTTTTTCTGGGACGATGTCTGATCCGGATGCAAAGAACTTTAGCAGCGGTGGAGCCTGTTCCGACAAGAACCTCCGGCTTGCCGCTAGTCGCTCTTGCCTCTGCTTGTAGTGAAGGTTCCGGACGATCTCCTTGCCAGTACCCTGCACCTGCAAGAGACCATCTTCATTTTTTTCAAACCCCAGCCCATGCAGATGCCGGCGCAGCTTCCGTTTCAGAGTTGCCTCGCGCCATTCGATCTTTATTGATGTTGATTTCTTGTTCACTGTGCCCCCAATCCAATTCTTAATACGTATATCCAATAGCCGTCAAAATGGCATCGGCTCTGTTCTATCTTTCGAGCGTTGCTCAGTTCAGCGTCTTTCAGATCGGCTCGCACCGAAACTGGCTCGGAGCGGCTGCGGCTCGCTACTCGGTGACGCATGGCTCTCAGTTCCATAACGACGATACCGGCGCCGCCGCCAGCCGGTCGCCGAACGGCACGACATCCGTATTGTCATAGAGGACGGCACCGAAGGCGAAGCGATCACCGCAGGCCTCGGCCAGCGCCCGCAGACCGCTGAAATCACCGGACTTGACCGTCGCGCTGGCCTTGACCTCGATGGCTACGATCTTCCCGTCATCGCGCTCCAGCACGATGTCCACCTCGCGCATGTCCCGGTCCCGGAAATGATACGGCGTCAGCCGCAGGTCTGAAGCCGTCATCAGCTTCAGCACTTCGGAGAACACGAAGCTCTCCAATGGTCCGCCGAACGTCCCACGATCCGCCTTGACTCTGTCGAACGTCAGTCCTCGCGCGCTGGCCAGCAGGCCGGAATCGAGGAAATGCAGTTTCGGCGTCTTCACGATGCGCTTCAGCGCATTGGTGAACCAGGGCTGCAGTGTCGCGATGAGGAATACCTGTTCGAGCAGGCCGACATAGCGCTGCCCCGTCTTGTGGCTGACATTGATGCCCGCACCGAGTTGCGAATAGTTGACCAGTTGGCCGGAATGCTCAGCCAGAAGCCGCACGAATTTCGGAAGCTCGGTCAGTTTCTCCACGTCGGCGATGTCCCTGAGATCGCGCGTGAGGATCGAAGTGAGGTAGGATCGCGCCCAGTCCTGCCGCCGCCGCTCGCTTTCGCGG
>CAZSNH010000481.1:0-2229 GCA_964607855.1 uncultured Hyphomicrobium sp.
TCCGGAGTTTTTTGTCGTCCACCATCACCATGACTTTCTCGAAGAACAGGTCGACCGGGGCCTTCAGGATGGAAAAGCTTTTCAGATATCCGGTGTAATCGCCCTCTTCGAACAGCACTTTCGCGGAAGCATTTGTCCTATGAAGGGCTTCAAGGAGCGCCTTCTCGGCCGGTTCCTTCAGTTCGCTCGACGCTGCGCCGGCGAAGGATTCCCCTTTGGCCTCGGCCTGTTTGAGAATATTGACGATTCGCTTGTTTGCGGCCGCCAGGCTTTCGGCTTCAGGCATGGCCTGGAACGCTTTAACCGCTTCCAGCTGACGCGGCACAACTCCGAGATTCACCGGGCGCATGCATAGCACGGCATCAACCTGCAGTGTGCTGAATCCCAAGTCCTTTAGGTATCCGGAAAAGCGCTCAAAAATGAAAGACTCAAGATCGGTATGAGCGTCGCCCACAGACCGGTTGTACTCAGAAAACGCAGCGTTTACCAGTTCATGCAAAGAGAGTTGAAGCGCATTTTCAACGAGAATTCTGATCACTCCAAGCGCTGCGCGCCGAAGACCGTAGGGGTCCTTGTCTCCGGTCGGTTGCTGGCCTATACCAAACAATCCGGCGAGCGTTATCAATTTGTCAGCAAGCGCGACCGCGCAAGCAATGCCACCCTCAGGCAATCTGTCGCCGGCGTAGCGGGGCCGATAGTGGGCTTCTATAGCGTCTGCGATCGCGGCTGGCTCCCCGTCGTGCAGGGCATAGTAACGCCCCATGACGCCTTGCAATTCCGGAAATTCGCCCACCATGCCGGTGAGCAGGTCGGCCTTGGCGAGCCAGGCGGCGCGCTCGGCGAGCGCCGCGTCGGCCTTGAGCTGCCGCGCGATCCGGCCGGCAAGCAGCTGGATGCGCTCGACGCGCTCGAGCTGGCTGCCGAGCTTGTTGTGATAGACGACCTTGCCAAGCTGCGGCACGCGCTCTTCCAGCCGGACCTTGCGGTCCTGGTCGTAGAAGAAGCGCGCATCCTCGAGCCTTGGCCGCACCACGCGCTGGTTGCCGTCGACGATGTGGCGCGGGTCGGCGACCTGCATGTTGGAAACGATGAGGAACTTCCCCGTCAGCTTGCCCGCGGCGTCGAACAGCGGGAAGTACTTCTGGTTCTGCCGCATGGTGAGGATCAGGCATTCCTGCGGAACGGCGAGGAAGGCCCTGTCGAACTCGCCCGCGTAGACGCTCGGGAACTCCACCAGCGCCGCGACCTCGTCGAGCAGCGCCTGGTACTCGCCGAGGCTCGCCTTCAGTTCTCTGGATTTTTCGCTCAAAAGCCTATCGATTTCATCCCGGCGCGCGGCGAAATCGGCGACGACCTTGCCCTCGTCCTTCAGCTTCTTCTCGTACTCGTCCGCGCTCTCGAGCGTGATCTCCGCCC
Organism: uncultured Hyphomicrobium sp.; assembly: GCA_964607855.1. Classification (GTDB taxonomy): domain Bacteria; phylum Pseudomonadota; class Alphaproteobacteria; order Rhizobiales; family Hyphomicrobiaceae; genus CAZSNH01. The sequence goes on from CAZSNH010000481.1 coordinate 1,417, forward strand.
TGCCCATGAACCGGTGCCCGCGCGTGCGGTTGCCGGACTTCAGGCCCAGCACCTCGCCGGGAACCACTTTCGTTCCATGCAGCATCACCAGCCCGTGCACCGGCCGCACGAACTGCGCCTCGCCCGAGCCCCAGCGCATCAATTTCGGTATCGGCAGCTTCTTCAGCGCCTTCTCGACGATCTCGGCAAGAACTGCCTCCAGCGTCACCCCTGTGTGCTTCAGGTTGGCGACGACGATCTCGCCCTTCGGGGTCTGGCGACGCTGCAGCGCCTCCACTGCGATGCCGTGCTTCCTCGCAAATCCCTCGACTGCCTTTGCGTTCGTGCTCGCCGGCCCGTCCACCAGGCTCTCGGAATCGAGGCCCGTGGCGCGGACTTTCTCGATTGCCATGCCCAGTCGCCGCGGCGTCGCGAACACATGCTTTCTCGGGTCGCGATTCCGCAACCGGTGCTTGATGAGTTCCGATGTCACTTCCTCGGCGAACGCCTCGCCGAGCCGGGCCAGCGATTTCGGCGGCAGCTCCTCGGTCAGCAGCTCGACCAGCAGCGTCGCCTCGCTCACTTCTTCACCATCGGGAAGCCGAGCCGCTCGCGCGATTCGTAGTAGGCCTGCGCGACGGCGCGGGCGAGGGCGCGCACGCGGCCGATGTAGGCGGCGCGCTCGGTGACGGAGATCGCGCCGCGCGCATCGAGCAGGATGAAGGTGTGCGAGCTCTTCAGCACCATTTCGTAGGCGGGCAGGGTGCACTGCGCCTCGATGAGCCTCCCGGCTTCCTGTTCGAAACTCTTGAACAGATCAAAGAGCAGATCGAC
>CAZSNH010000482.1:0-320 GCA_964607855.1 uncultured Hyphomicrobium sp.
TTCGGTTTCGATACCCTTGGTCTTCACGCCGTCGATGACGCCGAGGATGCCGCGGTCTTACTCGCTTTCGCCGTGAATTCCTTCTTTAATTGAATGAGTGCCGGGACCCTTCGCTGCGCTCACGATGACAGGAACCCGAAACTTTCAGCACCGCTCATGGAGTGCGCACGCGTGCGGAGACGTCTGGGCCGAGCCGCTGGAAATCGCGCAGGTTCCAGGTGTACAGGGTTTCGGCCCGGACTTTCATTGCGCACCGAGCGAGCAGAGCATCATAGACGGCGCCGCCCGCGATGCCACGAGCCGCAGCAGCATCGAGCGCA
>CAZSNH010000482.1:330-2224 GCA_964607855.1 uncultured Hyphomicrobium sp.
AGGGACCAGCGTCAGCCGTTCCCGCATGGTCTGGAGAAAGAGGATCGCTTGGTCGGGCGCTACACGGTGTTTGCCGGGCAGGCTGGTGAGGGTCGAAAAGACTTCGGCCAGGCTGTGCGCGCCGGCTGCCGCCTCGCGCCGCGAGAATTTCAGAAAGGCGCTCAGGCTCGGCCCGTGCTGCTCGTGGTCAGCGTGAAAGACCGCGACGAGAACGGAAGTGTCGAAGAAGGCTTTCATTCGGCGCTTCCCACACCGCGCCGGCTGCGCCGCTCGCGAACGCGCTTGAGGGCTTCCCGCGCCTCGGAGGCGCGCAGCCGCTCACCCGTCCGGTACACCCAGACGCCGCGTTCCTTTTCAAGCGCCGGGCGTCGCCGCAGCGGCCGCAGGATCATCTGCTCGCCCTCCCACTCCAGTTCCAGATTGTCCCCCGGGCCAAGCTCGAGTTCTTCTCGCAACGCCTTGGGAATCGCCACCCGCCCGGCCTTATCCATGGTGAGTTTGGCTGTCATGATGGGATCATACAGTGGTTGACCCCATTTTTCAACCCAGCGACGCTCGCTGCCCTGCGGTGCGAATGAAACATCGCCGGTCCTAGATCGGCGCTACAGCTTGTATCCGATCTTCCTCAAGAATTCCTTCCGCGATTTGATGTCGGCTTCGGTTTCGATACCCTTGGTCTTCACGCCGTCGATGACGCCGAGGATGCCGCGGCCCTGTTCGGACTCGGCCACGATGACTTCGACGGGATTCGCGGTCGCGCAAAAGATGCCGCAGACTTCGGGAACGTTTTTGATGGTGTTCAGGATGTTCACCGGAAATCCGCCTTCCATGAAGATGATGAACGCGTGGCCGCAGGCGAGCGCCAGCGCGTTTTTCTGCGCGAGTTTGATGAGCTTGGAATCGTTCCCCGCCCAGCGGACGAGCGCCGGCCCGGACGATTCACAGAAGGCGATGCCGAATTTCATGCCCGGGACGGTCTGGACGATGGCCTCGTAGAGGTCTTCGACGGTTTTGATGAAGTGCGACTGACCGAGGATGAAATTCAGGTCGGCGGGTTTCTCGATGCTGACGGTTTTCAGTTCCACTGAAGTCTCCCGAAAATTCACCCTGGCCGCCCGCGTTGCAGGCGCGCGCTATAAGATCGCAGAGCAGTTCACTTGCACGGGCTCTCAACGCTGCGGATCGGGGATGCCAAGTTGCTTGCAGACTCTGATGGCGGTCGGATTCTTGATTTCTCGATGACGTGGCACGGTGGAAGTCTTGCGGGCCGCGCGATGGACGTACACGGAGTGCTTCCCACCCTCGCGAAGCAACTCACACCCATGCTCCTCGAGATGCCGGATGAAGTCGGTCCGCCTCACGACACCGACACAGCGATCTGCTCGCAGATGACTTTCTGTCCCCCTCGTGTTTCCCGCGCGAGCGCGCGGTTGGCCTCCAACAACAATCCAATCGCATCGCGAAGATTTTGTCGTGCTTCTTCGAGGGTTTCCCCCTGGGTAATGGCGCCAGGAAGTTCCTCGGCATACGCGACGTAGCCGCCACCTTCTTCTTCGGGCACCTCTTCGTACACGGCCGTCAATGTCAGTTCCATAGCCGAACCTCATTCTCCCGACCTTAAACTCATTCTATCCGGCCACGCGCCGAGTGGCAACAGGCCAGGGTCCGTGGGATTCGGGGTAAGGCACGATCACAATCTCAAGCCAGCGCTTCACTCCCCATTCAGTCCGTCACTTTGAGAACTGCGAGGAAGGCTTCCTGGGGGATATCCACGCGGCCGACGCGCTTCATGCGTCGCTTGCCTTCTTTCTGTTTTTCGAGGAGTTTGCGTTTGCGCGTGACGTCGCCGCCGTAGCACTTGGCGAGGACGTTTTTGCGCATGGGCGGAACGTTC
>CAZSNH010000483.1:0-2214 GCA_964607855.1 uncultured Hyphomicrobium sp.
ATTACGAGACCATCGCCTCGGGATCACCCGCTGGCCCCAACTTCGATGGCGTTGCAGCCGTTCAGGTCCATATGACCAATACCCGTTTGACCGACCCCGAAATTCTCGAACTCCGCTACCCCGTGATCGTCGAGGAATTCTCAATTCGCAGAGGCTCCGGGGGCAGGGGCGCCTCATCGAGTGGCGATGGAACACGACGCGTCATCCGTTTCCTCGAGGCCATGTCGTGCAATATTCTCTCGGGTTATCGGGATATCGCGCCAACAGGCGTCCTCGGGGGAGGGCCGGGCCAACGGGGGCGAAATATGGTGCGGCGCAACGATGGACGCTTGGAGATGATCGCAGGCTGCGCCGAAATCCAAGTCTCGAAGGGCGATGCCATCGTGATCGAAACACCAACAGGGGGCGGCTTCGGCCCGGAAAACTCCGATGGTATTTCTAATCAGATTGTCCACACCCGACGCGGGAGGATTTAATCTTTGAGGTCCACTGCCTAGATTAAGTGGACACGCTAAAGGGAACCAAATCCGAGATGATCAGAAGCCTTGAGAGCATGCTCATTGCACTTCTTTTCTTCGCCTGCTCGAGTGTGGAGGCACAAGAAGAAAAGCTTGGCCCTGTAGCACCCGAGGCCGATTTCACGGCACGCGAGATCGCAACGGCACTCCATCGCGCCAAGTCTGGTGAGCGGCTCGACTATAGCAAGCGCGACCTTACGTATCTCGATCTCTCGGGCATCGACTTCAAGGGCGCGACATTGCGCGATTGCGATCTCTACGGAACGGACCTCACCGGGTCCAATCTCAAAGGTGTCGATCTCTCACACGCGCGGCTCGATCGCTCCGTGCTCATTCGCGCTGATCTATCGGGGGCCGACCTCACGGGCGCGACGATCTATAGGCCGACCATATATTCCGACATGACCAACAGTCACCTGGATGCGCCGCACTTCGCCGGCGCCAACCTCACAGGAACGCGCTTTCAGGCCGACCTGTCGGGAGCAAGCTTCCGCGGCGCCAAAATGATGTATGCCGATTTCAGCCCGCTTGAGCCCCGGCCCGGCCAAGGCACACTCGTCACACTGCCGCGCAACGTCTGCCGATCCTGCGACTTCGCGGGTGCCGATCTCAAGCAGGCGAATTTCACCGACGCGTTCCTGACCTTCTCCAATTTCAAGGGCGCAGAATTGTTGGGAGCTGACTTCTCGGGCGCTGACCTGTCGAAAGCGGATTTTTCAGGCGCCAAATTGTCGGGCGCGTCGTTCAGGGGCGCCGATCTCGATGGCGCCAACCTCATAGGTGCCCTCGGTCTCGAGGAGGCGCACGGATTGGACAGTGCCCTAAACCTAGACAAGGCCTATCGCTGAAGGGACGACCCTATTTGCAGACCTGACCCAACCCATCACTACCACGGCGGGCGAGATCGACGTGGAAATGATCGTGATGGTTGCCGTCATAATTTGGGCCGAGAACGGTCGAGAACTCTTGGCAACCACCGTTGTGGACCTCGCGCAGAAAATTCTGCTCGCGCCGGTCTCCGCGCCAACCCTGCTTCACCGTAACTGATCTGCCGTCCGCTAAAATAAACGCGGAGACGTCAAGCGCGTTCGCATATCCATGCTCGGAAAGCCGCCCCCCCGATTGGTGATTGATCGGCCGGCATCCGTAAGAAGCTGCGACTTTTATCTCAGTGAGCGGTACGCCGAAGTTTCTCATGGCCGCCGGCTCGACGACGTTCGTGACCCAACGCTCGACATGGGGGATCATCGGGCAGCGCAGGAGTGCCGCCGGGCGAAGGCCAACGCGCCCGCCAGCGGCAGCGGACATCTCAAAGGGACGGGCTGCTCCGCAGACGCTCGGGCCGCCGAGGGCGGAACGTGCCTGGATGAAGGAGTTGGGGCGAACAGCCCCGGCTGCAATGCAGGCGCTCTCCTCTTCTTCGCGCCAAGGTTCATACTTGGCTACAAAATGTGGTCCGCTGCCCGAACTGCACCCGGACATCAGACATGCAATGGCAAGGGAAACCAGCAACAAAACGCGACGATGCGACATGATGGGGACACTAAGGCGAATATGGCTAACGCCAGGTGAATGCCCCCTCTTCCCTGGGACACGAATGCCAGCCCATTGGGGCCCATTTGGGCCCCCATCGCGACGAAGGCTAGAGCATTTTCTGACCTCACGGAGTCGGTTTGGGGATTCCCACGGCGGGGCA
>CAZSNH010000484.1:0-2213 GCA_964607855.1 uncultured Hyphomicrobium sp.
TATAGTAGGTGATGCGGCGGAAGCCCTGGGCTTCGCTCTGCGTGCAATAAACGCCTCGCGACAAGTAGAGCCCCTGAAGCGCCTTGTTCTCCTTGGGGTTGATCTTGGTCGTGTTGTCGAGTGTGAAGGTCTGCAGGGGGGTGGCGGTAATCTCGAGCCCCGTGTCGGATACTTTGAGCTTGCCCTTGGGTAGGTCTTCACCGTTGAGCCGAATGTTCATGAGCACCAAATGCTCGCCGTCGAGGTGTAGCGACTTTGGAGGTGTCTTATGTGCTGGATTCGGGCGCACCTTGAGGCGCGAGCGAACAACCGTATTCTCTGGGTGCAGAGCGACGTCGAGATCGACGGAGTCGATAAAATGCGATGGGGGCGTGTAGTCCTTGAGGTGTATCGGACGCGGGGTGTCTGTTTTCATCTGGCGTGAATCTCGGTGGAGTGGAGCATAAGAATCGCAGTTCGGAGATCAAGATTAGGCCCGGTGAGCGCCTTCGTCACGCTTCGGCTCAATCTTGAATTTCCCGAACTGGATGATTGGGAATGAATCCATTTGCGGCTACGCCCGGCGAGCGGATATGTTGCCTCCTGCACGGTTATAGGCCGGCCGCCGCGCGCGCTCGGGCGCAAGCCGCTTTGAGATGCTCACCGCTAATCCGCAATTATGCTGGTGCGTTTTACGCGCCGGAGCGATGAAGCGAGGCGCTTGCTGTCCTTTTGTATTTCCTGCACCGTCTCGAACACGAATCTGATGTGGGTTGCCGCTGCTTTCTCGGCCTGATCAGCGTTTCCGGAAATCACGGCTTTGCCGATAGCGATATGCTGGGCGAGCAGTTTCTCGCGCACGCCGGGGCGCCGGTAAATCTGCTCGCGATTGAAAAACACGTTTTTACGCAAGAGATCGCTCAAGGCTCTCATCAGATGGAGCACAACGATGTTGTGGCTCGCCTCGTAGATCAGGAGATGAAGATTGGCATCGGCCGCGGCCTCCTCGCGAGGGTCCTCGATTTTGTGGGCTTTTTTCATGGTCGCCATGCATGTTCGGATCGAGGCCTTGTCGACCTCGGTGGCACGCATGGCTGCGGATCGGGCGGCCTGGGCCTCAACAAACTGACGAAACTCGAAGTAGTCCGTAATCGCTTGCGGGTTGTCGCGATAGAGATTTTCAAGCGGCTTCATGAGGGGTGACAAAAATTGTGCAACATATGTGCCGGCCCGCGTGGCTGTGAGCAGGCCACGGTCGGCAAGCTTGTCGATCGCATCGCGTAGGCAGGGTCGCGAAACGTCGAGCTTCAATGCAAGTTCCCGTTCGGGCGCCAGTTTTTCTCCTGGCCGCAGAGCGCCTTCGAGAATGAGACGCTCGATGTGCGATGCAATAAGATCGGCGACTTTCTGCGTTTTGACGACTTCCATCACAATGCCAGGTCCCACACGAACAAGATTTGCTCATTAAACCAAATCTAAACGCTTTGACCAACTCCCTTCGTTGGTATATTCGATTTACCAAGGCGACTAAACTGGAATTTAGACTTAAACAGGGGAGTGCAGAAGGTGCATTCGGTTGCGGGCGCCTGCCCAGATCAAGTTCGGCTTCGTTGGGCGCGCGTCCGGCGGCGATATGGGGGGAGGTTCCATCAGGCCGCCAGACCCACATCAATCAACAAAACACGAGCTTTTCATCTCAGGCCGGTGCCGGAGCTGAAACGATCGCGGCCCTGCAGGATGCGGCCGGCATAAGGAGCCCGCCGCGTAATGAACGCGTCAGATACGTCATCGCACTCAAATTCGCATTAAGGGAGGTTTCAGAAATGGCAAAGCTTAGGGTGAACGGTGCGGACAAGGAGGTCGGCAGCGACCCCAATACACCACTTCTATGGGTATTGCGGGATGAGCTCGGAATGACCGGCACCAAGTATGGGTGCGGAACGGGCATCTGTGGCGCCTGTACGGTGCATGTAGACGGCGTCGCCGTTCGCTCCTGCATCATGAGTGTGAGCGAGGTGTCGGGCAAGAGCGTAACTACGATCGAGGGCTTGAGCCCTGACGGAAACCATCCTGTACAAAAGGCGTGGCGCGAATTGAGCGTTCCTCAATGCGGATTTTGCCAAGCTGGCCAGATCATGCAGGCCGCTGCCCTAATCGCGAAGAACCCTTCGCTTTCGGAGGCCGACATCGATAGTGGCATGGCGGGAAATATCTGCCGGTGCGGCTGTTATCAG
>CAZSNH010000485.1:0-2212 GCA_964607855.1 uncultured Hyphomicrobium sp.
CGACCGCAATTTCTTCTCCCTCGCAGCAAGACTTGCGGAAAGTCCCGCCGGACCCGCCCCGATGATGACAAGATCCAGCTGGTCGGGACGTCTCAACCCGTCGAGGTGGCAAATCGAGGCAACCGCCTGGCGGCCCTGCTCTATGGCATTGCGAATAAGACCCATGCCGCCAAGCTCTCCGGCGATAAATATGCCCGGTATGTTGGTCTCGAAATTGGGCCGAACATGGGGAATATCGACGCCACGTGTTTCGGTGCCGAAGACAAGCGTTATGGCTCCGAAGGGGCACGATGCACGGCAGGCGCCATGCCCTATGCACTCGGACGGCTCGATCAGAGCCGCCTTGCCGTTGATGATTCCGATAACATTCCCCTCAGGACAGGCCCTGGCGCACGCGCCGCAGCCACGACAGAGTGCCGAATCGAACTTCGGATGCAGGGAGGCCGGCTCGAATAATCCGGCCTCGACGGCCGCGTCGCGTACGGCGCGGCTGCAGTCCTCGCGCCGCATTCTGTAGGCGACGTAGATGGCCCAAATTGCGCTCAGCAGAATGGCATAGATCAGCAGTGCATCGTCCATGCGTGCTTTCACCTCTTTCTCCAGGTGCGGACTTTACTCGCTGGTCACACCAAGCTCATCGGCGGCGGCGGCAATTTCGGTCATTTGCTCCGGTTCGTTCTTGAAAGCGTCGAGCGCCTTGCGGAGCGCCGTCGCGGCGGCGTCCTTCTCGCCAAGGACGATACGGGACCGAATGAGCTTGATCCATCCCTCCGCATCCTGCGGTGAGGCTTCAAGGCGGCTCGCCAGCCCGTCGACCATCGAACGGATCATCGCGCCGTTTTCGCTTTCCGGTTTCGCAACGTCCTTAGTGCTGTCAGTCAGCGAAGCTTTTGCCTTAGCGTCCTCATAGGCGGCCTTGAATTCGGAGGACTCTGGCCTCAGTGCAACAGCCTTGGCATAGGCTTTCTCAGCTTCACTGAAACGGTTTGTTTGGAAATACGACCATCCGAGCATGCGCCAGCCTTCGGCATCACCGGGCTCGTTTTCGAGTCTCTGGACAAGCCGTTCCATCATAGTGTCGACATCGGGGAGCGAAGGTGACAGATCCGGCCATGGCAGAGTTTTTTGAGGCCGCGACATCGGGCCCCACGCAAATGACGGAGTTACGGTTTCTACCGACATCACATAATCCTCCAAATTGGCCGACATCTCGCTCTCTTGGGCCGTCCCGATCGCGTGATGTGCGTCCGACGACACTGCTGACTGACCCTCCGAAAGGTAGGCGGCAAGGAGTGCTGCGGCGGCAAGAAGGGCGGCTGAACCCATCGGCGAGCGGCGAAAGGGCAGGAGTGGGCCACCATCCCTGAAGTCATCGCGCATCGCAGCGCTTAAGATTTCCAGACGGCTTGTACTGGCCTCGCTCTCCGACAATGCACCGGTGCGGACTTTCTTCTCGATTTCAGCCAATCGCGCATCGAGCGTTTTGAGGTCCGCGGGATGACGGCTGGCGTCGGACCCGAACTTGCGGAAGGCAAGCAGCAACGCAACGAGGGCCGCGGTCGATGCAAGGTAAGCGAAGACGTAGGTAGTCATCGATCTTCTCCCTTGGAATAGATATTGCCGCGATGTGCTGAGCCGGGTTATCGGGCGCGCGAGCGCGCTATTCATTGACCAGTGGCTGGCGGCTCAAGCGCAAATGCGGCCTGCCCCGGGACGCAGCGCTCTCGTCACGCCACATCCCAGTCGCACCGGTTCCATACATGCCCGATCAATAACGATTGAAGCGGCCAATTTATTCCGCACCTGCCAGCAGCGCCTTTCAAATTTGCTTCATTGGAACAGCGCCTCATTGACGCCATTTTGTCATGGAGGTTTTCAAACTTGTTCCCCACATGCCCCTCACAAAAACCAATGCGAAGCGCCGCAAAATGAATGCGGGCGCGGGCCTGTCTTTGAGGACAATCGCGTCGCGGGGAACCACCATGGCCTATTCTACGATCCATCACGATTTTGCCGCGCGGCCTGCGATGGGGGCGCGTCCCTCACTAGCTTCTCGACCGCTAAGTGATCCGGCATCGAGTAGGGATGGTGCATCGCGCTTTGCACACTACATCAAGCGGCCCTTGGAACATGCGTTCCCGATTGCTTTCGGGGCGGTGATTACGGCTGCCATAGCTGTGGGTTTCTCCTTACGCGGAGAGCAGCACCTTAC